>OMRK01000280.1 GCA_900313515.1 uncultured bacterium
CAAAAACGGTATCTTTTTGGGAAATATCACCGCGCTTAACGGTTACACCTAATTGGCTAAGTTCTGGATAGTCGCCGCGCGTTAGACTGGAAACCTCGTCGCCGCGGGCTACAAGCTGCCGGGCCAGGGCCTGTCCCAAAAAACCGCCGCCCCCAATTATCATTACCTTGCTCATGGTTCTCTCCTGGCAAACAATTAACAATTAGCAATTAGCAATTAACAATTAATAATGAATGATTAGCAATGAGTGATTACTAATCATTCATCTTAGGCCTGCGGGGCGGGCGCGGGCGCTTGCCCTTGACGTTGGCTGTGGGGCCGTTCCTGCGGGCGCGCCAAACCTTACTGGCCGAGCTCTTCGGCCGCCCACACCGCCAGCTCTTCGCGATGTATCTTCACATTGTGGCGTGGGTCTACAGGGAAGGATTCGCGGTAAAGCACATCCTTGATCTGGCTGTAAAGTTCGTGCTCATCGTACCTAGCCAGAATCTGGCGGGAAAGCTGATCCTTCTTCTTATCTTCTTCGGGGAAGGAACCAGATTTCGGTTGGACGATCAAGACCGGCTTCTGGTGGCCTTTTTCACCAATGCCCACCAAAGCGCTGCGCTGAATGCGGGGGTGGTTGTTGGCCATGCCTTCCACCATAACTGGGAAGAGAGTGCCCTTTTCCGTTTCCACGCGGTGAGCTTTGCGACCACAGAACCAGAGGTTGTGATCTTTGTCGAAATAGCCGGTGTCACCCATGCGATGCCAAACACGGCCATGGCCGTCGTCAATTTTGGCCAGCTTGTTGGCTTCATCTTCTTGGTAGTACTCTTGAGTAACCACCGGGCCATGCACGATAATTTCGCCCACTTCACCGTCGGGAAGAACTAAGTCTTCATCAAATTTCTCTATGGGCTCATCGGTAATTTTTATAATTTTCACTTCCATTCCCGCAATAGGCTTGCCTATGCAGGTACCTGCGCCCTCAACAGTGCGCGCGGCGGCGTGCTCCACCAAGAATGTACCTGGGATAATGGCCACAGGCAGGCTCTCGGTTGCGCCATAGGGAGTGTAAATCTCGGCCTCATCGGCGATAACCTTGAACAGCTCCTCCAAAAGATCGCCGGGGATAGGAGCGCCGAAGGTAATGACGCGCTTTAAGCTTTCCAGCTTAATCTCGTCCTCTTTGCAGTAATCGCACACGCGGCGCCAGATAATGGGCGAGCCCTGGCAGGTGGTAACGTTGAACTCCTCTATAGTATCCACCAAAAGGGCGGGATCGCATTCGGCTGGCTTGCTGGGATCTAAACGGGGGATAACTGAGGTCATACCCAGAGCAATGTCGAAAAGTCCGAAGAGAGGATATCCGGGCATGTCCAGCTCGCCGGGCTTAAATTTGAAGAGTTCGCGCAGGTATTTGACCTGCTGCTGGAAGATGCTGTGCTCATAGACCACACCCTTGGCCTTGCCGGTGGAACCGGAAGTGAAGAGGATGGCCGCCGTCTCGTGGGGAGCCACAGGCATGACCGGGAAGGGTTCGTTGTATTTAACCGCTTCTTTGGAAAGATTGACACAGCCGGGGAACCATTGGGTGGCCGTAAAGTTGAGCTTAATGCTCCGGCAAGCCTGGCGGTAGAACCAGCGGGCAATGTGAGCCTCGCGCACGCCAATCAGGATATCGGGCGCTACGTGCTCGATGCACTGACACATTTTTTCGCGGCCCATGCCCGGATCTAACAGAACGGGGAGGACACCCATTTTAAAAAGGGCGAAGACGGAAGCAATTAGATCGGGGCCACTGTGCAAGAACACCAGAGCCTTTTGGCCCTTATGCACGCCGGCCTGCTTCATTACGTGAGCGTAGCTGTCGGCAGTTTGATCGAGCTGTTTGTAGGTCCAGGATGCGTATTCCTTTTTAACAGGAAACATAACGGCTGCCCGATCGGGATAGGCTTGAGCCATTTTGGGCAGGTGGATAGCTATGTTGTTATTCTCAGAAAGATCTTTATTGGAATTCGAATTTTTATTGTTTGACTTACTCATAACATTTACCGATTATTACTTTTTTCCAGTAGTTCCTTAAGGTACTTAACAACCTCTTGCGGGGCATCCTCCATAACGTAGTGGCCTGCTCCCGGAAGTCTATGGAACTCCGCCTGGGGATAAATCTCCCGCCAGGCCTGCAGAAATTTATCATTAAAAACGTGATCTAGAGCCCCCCAGACGAAGGTTTTGGGAATTTCTGCCAATTTGGGTAACCCTTGCTCTATTTGCTTTAAGGTTGCGTAGGAGGGATGACTGGAAACCATGGGGATGTCTTGCACAAACCGAAGGACTGCCACTCGGTTGGCCCAGGAATTGTAGGGAGCCAGGTATCCAGAAGTTATGTTTGGCATTAAGCGGTACTTGGTGCTGGTAAGCAACGCTCCCCAGACGAAAGCGTTAAAGCCGCGCACCAGCAACTCACCAAGCAGAGGGACACGGGCTAATCTGATAGTTGACGGCATGAAAGGAGAGCGATAGGCGGCTGTGTTCAAATATAGCACACTTCTGATTTTTTCAGGATGGCGTACAGCGTAACCCATGCCTATGGCCCCACCCCAGTCGTGCACAACCATAGTAAAGGGCCCTTGCAGCTGGAGCTTTTCCAAAAGATATTCCAGATCTTCAATGCGCCTAGCCAGTGAATAGTTGTATACTTGGGGCTTATCAGAAAGACCCATACCCACGTGATCGGGCACAATCACTCTATACTTATCACGAAAGGCATTGATCAGATCCCGGTAGTAAAATGACCAAGTCGGATTGCCGTGCACGCACACTATAGTGCCCTTGGATTCGGTAGACTTAGCCGGTCCTTCATCCAAGAAATGCATCCGCACGCCGGTCTGGGGCAGATACAGGTAGTTAGAAGCGAAGGGGTAGAGGGCCTTCCAGGCATCCCTTAAATTTTTTCTCATGCCTACCACACGATCTCCATCATGGAACAGTTGAGGCCGCTGCCGATCCCTAGAACGGCGACTCGGCTGAGTGCCTTTATAACTCCCTTTTCCGCGGCCATGGCCAAGGTTATGGGAGCTGAAGCCGGTCCCATGTTGCCTAGGAAGGGGAAGGTTTGGAAGGATTTCTTATTTTCTATCCCCAAGGTTTCGAAGAGCAAGCGGGAGTGCCGAGCTCCTACTTGATGGCAGATATATTGATCGATAAGCTCAGGTCTCCAGTCGGCCAAGGTTTTGGCAGCCAGATCCCAGGTGCGCTTGGCTAGCTCGATCCCCGCCTTCATCAGGCTGGTCTGATCGGTGATGATATCCGTGAAACTACCTATGCAGTGGTGGCAGTAGCGGGTATCGGCTAAGGTGACATGACCCATAACCTTGTGCTTTTCCGAGGCCAGTTCGCTGTTGCAGACAACCGCCGCGCAGGCACCCGAGCCCAGAGTTAAACCGGCAAAGCGCTTGGAAAAATCGGTTAGGTCGATATGGTCCTGGGCTAAGTTCTTTACGGTGTTCTCCATGACCCGGCGGGAGCTCTCAACATCCACCACCAGAGCCGCCTTTATAAGGCCTTGGTCGATCAGTTGGCCCATGTAGGAAATGCCGTTGATGAAGGCCAGGCAGGCGTTGGCGATGTCGTAGCTTATGGTGGTTTCCGGAAGATTTAGGGCATTGTGCACCATGCAGGCCATGGAGGGCTCGATGAATTCCTTGGAAACGGAGGTGCAGATGACACAGCCAATGTCTTCTGGCTTAAAACCCGACTTTTCCAAAGCCTTCCGAGCAATCCGGATGGCAATGTCTGAAAGCTTCTCTCCAACCGGCCAGACGCGGCGCTCAGAGACGCCGGAGAGTGAGCTGATCCAGCTTTCCGGAATGCCTAAGCGTTTGAAGGTTGGTCCTAAACGCTCGTAAATAGAATCTGTAGTAACAACTTCTTGAGGCAGCTCATAAACCAGAGACTGCAGATAAACATCTTTATGGAGCATTTCTTTTACATTCTTTTGACAAAACAGCCGAATTCTGGAGATTATTCGAATCGGTTTTCTCTTTTACTCCATATTCTGCCTGATGATTTGGGCGGTCTCGGCCAAACTCTCCTGGCTGGCTTCTTTGGCTTTGGTGAAGTCTAAATCGGATTCGTCTTGAATGGGTACCACGTGTACATGAGCATGAGGCACTTCTAGGCCGGCAATCATAAGGCCGATTTTACGCGGTTTAAAGGCTCTCATGAGCACCTTACCCAGGCGTTGAGCTATTTTAAAACAATGGCCAGCTTCCTCTTCGGTCAAATCGATCCAGTGATCCGCTTCATGCCGGGGAACCACCAATAGATGGCCCTGGCGCAGTGGAGCGATGGACAAAAATACGCCGCACTGCTCATCTTCGTAAACAAAATGGCCGGGGATCTCGTGATTAAGAATCTTGGTAAATAAAGTTGCCATTATAGTAAAAATCCTCTGCGAGTAAAATACATATGCTAACACCCCCCACTTTCCCATCTTCTTTCTTCAAGGCCCGCGCTTTCGCTCTTTGCCTCCAGTATCCTAGTAGGCTGTTAGTCAAAAAATGGCCTTTCAAGATGGTTGTAAGCTCACTGTGGCCTTGCCGCAGCTCTCCTGCCGCTTATATGGAGCAAAGCAGGCAGGAACTGTCTTAGTTAGAAGTTATCTCCGGCAAGTGATGTTCAAATATTAATTGAATAGGCTCGGAGGATTGGACTGCCGAACCATTTCTCCAGGCCAGTTTCTGTTTCTATCTTGGCTGAGCAGGTGTAGTGTTAAAAATAAGGCGGAATAGTTTTGAAACAGGTTGTTACAGATGAATTATATGATCTACCCACTGTAAATAGCGAGCTTATCCTTTACACCGATGGCTCCTGCTCCCGCAATCCGGGGCCGGGAGGATGGGCAGCTGTGCTCATTCATATTCCTACAGGAAAGCAGTTGCATTTGTCCGGTGGGGAGCCTAAGACCACCAACAATCGTATGGAAATAACAGCTATACTAAGTGCTGTACAGGAGCTGAAAAGGCCTTCCTCTCTAACCATATTCACCGATTCCATGTATGTGGTGAATGCCTTCAAATCGGGCTGGCTGACAAAATGGCAGAGAAATGGTTGGCGAACTTTACAGGGAAAGGCGGTAGAGAACATCGATCTGTGGCAGGCCCTGCTTAAAGCTTTGGAACCGCACCGGGTGGAGTGGCAGCATGTGCGAGGCCATGCTGGCACTTATTACAACGAGCTCTGCGATCAAATGGCTCGGCTGGAGACGGCTGAACAACAGAACAGAGCTGGCCAAAATTAGTTAATGGGCAACCGTTTATGACAATCGGGCGGCTAGCCCATATAGTATAGGGCACAAAAGAGCCGCACGACGTCAGGCTGGACTTAGGTGCGGCTCTTTCGTTTAGGTTAGCCTCAAAAGTGGCTAGCCATGCCTAGGAATCACGGCGATAAACTTTATTCTGTTCCCTTCCGTTTGGAAAGCAATACCGATGCTCTTGTAAACGTAAAGATTTTGTTTAGGTTGCTTGGAGCCGGTGGGTAAGTTGTGAACAATGTAGTTGGAACCGTAAGCAGACAGGAACTTTTCTTGAGGGTCGCCCACCTGGACGTTTCTAGAGGTGACTATGCCGGGTTTATCGATGTAAAACTGATAAGCGCAGCCTTGGCTATCATAATTGATCTGGATGCCGTTAAGGTAGTAGATCCAGAAGGGCATGTTGCCTCTTACAAAAACCTGATCGGCTTGGGGATCGCGCTGCAAGTATTTTTCGCATTCGCTTATGGTCATACCTATGTGGAAGGGACCGACGCCTTCACCGGGACGCACATCCCAGTTGCTCTTCTGAGCCCAAAGGGCCGTACTGAGCAACAGTACTGCTAAAACGGTCAATAAGCTTAATTTTGCTGATTTACGCATGGCTTGAACAAAATCTCCACAGAAATAAGAAATACTCGAAGTTTACTTCTCTTCGCCGATAACTTCCAGCTTGTTGCGTTTAATGTAGTCCTTTTTGTTGTAATACCTGTTACGTATAGTGTCAGCTTGGGCAATCTGCTGACGGTAAGAGGCCACCCGCTCGTAAACCGAGTGAGGGATATGTTCATCGGTGTTGCTGTAGTTGAAGCTGCTGTAGCTACCATGCCAGTTATTACCTTCATACTCCCTTACTCTAACTGTTTTGGGGGCTTTTTCCCGGGCGAAGGTAGCCAGAGCGGTTAAAGCCTGATGGCGTTCGGTAATATACTCCAAATAGATATCATGCAAAGAACGCAGGGCGCTACTCTCCGAGGTTATGCCGCCGGCTACCGAAAGCAGCTCTTGGCTTTTGGGAAGAACTTTTTTATCCAGAAAATTGGAAAGATCTTCAAATTTCAGCTTGTTACTCTCGATAATCATGGCCCGTACTTCGTTATCGATCTTCTCGGCCAGATACATTTTGTCGCCGTAAGCTTTCAAAATTCCGTCCACACGCGCCGACTCTATGCGCATGAGGTTTTTTCGATCATCCAGCTCGGTTACTTCATATTTGATCGCCGGCGGCTGCTCGGCCTGAACCGGTAGGGCCAATTTCCAGGCGGCAGTGCCCAACCCTAAGGCTAACACGCTAACTGTCAAAAATAAACTTTTCTTGTTCATAAACTCGCCATCATCTCTCAGAAAATATCCGACTTTCGCTTCAACTAGAGCAAAGCTTCGCCTGCTCTATGAAAGCTTTTTTGCTTTAGACTATCACACTCTGCTACAGTAAAAACAGAAAATCCGCCAACAGCGCCCTCCCATCGCTGCGGCAGATGTCCCCGTTAGCTGACTAGAACTTGCTCTCTACCAAGTCACCAGTCTTGATCTTATCCGGACCTTCCATCTTAATGATCTGACATTCGCTGGCCTCTTCGTCAACGTTTATGACTTGGATTTCACCGATGGTGCGCTTGAATTTAATAGTACCCTTTTGCTCATCGCGACGGACATTGAACACCAGCTTTTGGGTGATTCCCTGCTTAGATCCCAAGTTGATATAGGCCTTATCACCTTCCACATGAGCCACAAAGCCATTGTACTTAACCTTGGGGGGCAAGGTCTTGAACCTAGCGGTGTTGAGCTGATCGGCTAGATCCTGGGCAATAGCGTAGTAAAGGTTGGCCATGGCGCTGTCTGAAGTGCCGTTGTCGGTGTGAGTATTCCTGATAATACCAATATTGGTACTGTCACTGCCCTTGCCAATATCGAAGCTGCGGCGGCAACTGGCGGTAGCTACAATGCGAGCCGACTCGGAATCGACAACCTTGAGTTCGATGGAAACTTTGGCACGGTCGGGATCCTTGTGCGAGGTGCTTATTCCCAGGAAGGAACCAGATCGGCTCTTGCCGCGCTCTATGTTGAGCTCGGTAATGTTGCCCATCACCAGATATTCAACGCCCAAAATCTGGCCGATTCTGGCAGCGGTTTCGGCTGATACTCGACCGGAAGTTCCGAAATTCTGCTCCTGCATGACCGCTTTTAGTTGCTCGCGCTCCACAACGGTAAAACGATCGGAATTAGCCAGCTCGGTGGTTAGAATATTGGGGATGGCCCGGGTCGCATCAGATGAGGCGCCGCTGGATTGAGATCGGTCAAAATCCAAAACTGCCACGGAAAAGGGGCCGCTCTGATTAGCCTCAGTGGCGCCCTGGGCCCACACTTGAGAAGCGCAAACCAAGCAGCTCACTAGTGCCAACAGACTCAACAAGCAATATCTTTTCAAAATGTCGACTTTCATTTCTGTTATAAACTCCCAAAAGTGTATGCTGTGTTTTTGATGTTCCCCACGCTTAAGGGTAGGGGATTCCCAGAAGTTTGCCATTTATATTCTTAACGCCAGGCAACCTTATTCTCTAGGGACCCGCCAAAAGCCCCCTACACAGTTCTTCAAAATTGAAGTTCTGCTTATTTTTGTGAAGAAGATTTGCCACTCCATTCAAGTTCGCGCGGCCTAATCTACCATAGGAAAACGGTACAAACCACGCCTTATCCATTTCCCGATGAACATGCTAACGCAATCTCCTCTGGAGCACAGATTGGCATCCCGTCTAAATTCAGGAAACTCGACTTACACTATAAGCTTTATTTTTCATCGCTGTTTCCAGCGGATCTAGACAGCAACAACGATGCAGGGTGTAGCACTGTTGCTTTTATAACGTCTGCAAAAACGCCTGAGAATGCTTATTTAACCATTCAAAAGCACCGTTTATATATTAACAGATGCAAGTTTCTTGAACATGTTGGAGGTATCCTGCTTGATTGGCTTTTTTGAATTCGAATAGAACCGAGTTGATTTAAAAGCGATGTCGGTAAGCGTTTTCTATATCTCGGGCGGTCAGGCCAGCCGGGCCCTGCGGTCTGGAGGAAGAAGAACTGCCCAGTGTTGACTCGGACGTAATATCTGGCTGGGTGTTGTAGGGGCCGGATGGTTCAGCCACGTAAAGGCGCAGCGGGTCGGGAGGCGTTTCCTCCAACCGTTGGGGTATGCGCAAGGGTAATTCGTCCATGTATCGGCTGCAGTCACCTACCAAATCCATACCCAGCAACTTTATCGGCATGGAATAGGGCATAGTAGTGAAAGAGGGATCGGGTATAACATAGGTCTGGTTGGGAGGAAGTTCGGTTAGATAATTCTGTAGGATAGGTGTTAAGTAATTTATCTGTTCTGGATCCATGCGTATTACCAGGGCATCCTCTATGTCCTTCTGGGCACAGGGAGAATCGAGATTTTGGGGAGGGGAATCGGTGCGCCAAAGTACGATGGCCTCAGGCTGAACAGAGAAGGAGGCAAATTCGTTCCAAGAATAGGTTACTTTTTTAATAAGCTTGGTGATTGGGTGCCTGTAAGTGGGGCCGTTGCCGCGATAAAGACCAGTAATCTGGTCGCAAAAATCGTTAATTGCACCGAGTAATGAGGCAGTCGGCCTGAGTCCATCTTCTTTTTCTCGGGTCATAACTTTGTAGGCTTGAGCACCATAATAGGCAACAGTCAGGTCAGAATCTGCAAAAATGGTGCATTGGCGATATCTGAGGCCATTGGGAAGCCTGGCTGTTAGAATTTTGTTGGTAACCCACAGAAGAACTGTTACAGCGGCGCTACCCAGACATATAAAAAAGAAAAGCAGCTCAATAGTCGTGGTTGGGCTCTTGTCGACCCCTTGCATAGAGGATATGCCGGTGTCCCTAAAGAGCGATGCAGAAATTTTGCTAACCCACCAGAAACCTTCTGTGGCTAGGTCGCTTCCTAGAAAGAGCCATATTACGAAGGTCAAAAGAGCGACCAGGAAGGTAATTACGGCTAGGTTAGCTGCAATCAGCCTTTTACGGGGGAAAAGGTAATCGATCAAGACTGTGCCTTCGGTAAGAGAGGCCATATGTCCGTTGGGAGACCAAATCCAAGTATTGAGCAAAGCTTTATCTGATGCTTCGGCCATTGCGTCCTCCGCAGTTATTCTTCAAAATCAACGGTCTTTGCTTAGCCAAAGTTAAAAAAAATCCCCTGGGTTTATCCTCATCATCGCTCTCCATTGCCAGCTCAATCTTGTTGATAAACCCAACATTAACAAAGTTCTCCGAGCCTAGTCAGTGGGGGTGAGTATGGCCGACTGTAAAAAATTGGCAGGAAAGTTCTCTACCTAGCAAGCATTTTTCAAGCGGTGTTCGGTTCGTTTTTATCAACAGATGGTCCGTATTTTTAGCCTGTCGACTTGACATGTTGGGCGATGGAGTATCTGTGCCTGCCTACGGCTTATGGGCTGGGCAGTATAGTGTGATTGCTGGCGCCGGTAGGCCGGAGGCTGGCTTAAGGCAAAAA
>OMRK01000274.1 GCA_900313515.1 uncultured bacterium
CAATTACATATATCTTATACAGACAAACTGTTCGATAATACATAAATAAGCAAAACAAATCAGTAGAATACGGAAGAAACAGATTAAAACGATATCAGCTCACCATCTTTATTAAAAGCTTCAAAACCGAGTTGGAAGGCAAGAAAAAATGAGTACGCAGGGAATTCAGAAAGGGTTAGGTTCTGATTTATGCAGACATTAAATAACAATGTTAATCTATTAAGGTTGTTTTTCAATAAAATGGCAAATGAGCAGCGCGTTTTTGGATTCTACTGCCGTCCCGACTCGGCCAAGGCAGAAACTGCAGCGGAGAAAGCCTGCAAATTCTTCGAGGCCCGCGGCATAAGAACTGTCAATCTAGCCCATCTGTGGAACGTGAATGATGATCCAGCGACAAATTCTTACTGGAGAATCCCCAATGGAACGAAGAGCTTACTTCAATTGGAGGCAGCTTTAGCCCTTGGAGGCGATGGTAGCTTCTTGCATATAGCCAGGCTCATGGCCCCCTACAAGGTTCCCGTGCTGGGCATTAACTTTGGTCACGTGGGCTACCTGTGCGCTGTAAGCTCCGATAATTTAGAACAAACGTTAGAGCTCATTATTAACCGACGCTATCATGTTGAAGAACGTACCATGATCGACTGTCAGGTCTTTAAGGGTACACAGGCCGCTTGGCATATTCAGGCCCTAAATGAAATTTTGGTCGGCGGCTGCAACCGCACCGTATCTCTGGAGGTGAACGTAGACGGCGCAAACTTCGGCACCATCCGCGGGGACGGCCTCATCTTAGCCACTAAGACCGGTTCGACGGCCTATTCCTTCAGTGCTGGCGGCCCTATACTGCTTTTGGACAATGCCTTCTGCCTAGTGGCCTCTAATGCGGTATTTGCCTCGTCTATACGCTCTCTGGTCCTACCCAGTAGTTCAACCGTGCGCATTTGCAACCTCACCCATCCAGCCCGACCCTATGTGGTAGCCGATGGGCAGCAAGATTGTACCCTGCAGAAGGGCGACATTGTAGAATTAAAAGAATCGCCCTTAAAAGCTCGATTTATCGAGTTCAAGGACGATCCACCCATTCAGAACCTACGGCGCAGCTTCAAAGAGAAGATGGCGGCGGCTCTGTAACACGGACAGCCACCAGATGACAGGACTGCCGAACGCGAACCGAACGATAACTGTGTAACCTACATAACACCACCTGACAAGAGGCGCCCTATGCGAACCAAGTCGCCAGCCTTTAACTTGGCCCCCTGTATTGCGGTGTGTGCTACTTAGCTTGCTCTGCAGCTAGCTGCTTCAACTGCTTGGCAGCCTGTGCCTTACCTTCTTTCCAAAGGCGCGTTATCTTATTTACGTAGTTCTGGGTTTCCCTAAATGGGGGTACTCCACCGTAACTGCGCACATTGCCTGGACCGGCGTTGTAAGCAGCAATAGCTAAACGATAATCGTTATCGAACATGTTTAGCATTTGACGCAGATAACGACAACCGGCGGCGATGTTCGATTCTGGATCGAAGCGATCCTTACAACCCAAACTGGAAGCAGTAGCCGGCATGAGCTGCATCAACCCACCAGCACCAGCGTAAGAACCAGCATAGGGGTAAAAATTGGATTCAGTTTTGATAATAGCCTTGACCAACCAGGGATCTAGGTTGTAACGCTCCGCCTGACGGCAAATAATTGGAGTTAGATCTACATCGACCATTTTGCGCCGGGCAACGGTCGTGGAATTCATGGCACCACGTGAAGCCAGCGAACGACGGCGATGATCGGGAGTCTGGGGGACACGCTCATAAACCACCTTAGAAACCTTAACATAAAGGGAAGGCATACCGTATTTATTAACTTTGGCCTTGGGAGCCGTTTTGGGAGCGGCAGTCGGCTTGGAGGCAACGGCAGGTTTGGAATTAGTAGCAGGCTTAACCACCTGATTTGGAGCTGGAACCTGAATAATTTCCTGCGTTTGCGTACTTCCAGTTTCGGCCCCAGAATCGGCCGCTTCACGGTTGAAGGGGACAATATCTAGGGTAAAACCGCGCAAATTCTGTCCGCCCGCTTCCGGCAATTCCTCGGCCGGAGATGTTGCACAGAACAATCCTAAAATTATAGAAACAATTAATAACTCTCTAATATGCAGCAAAAATCATGCACCTTCCTAAAGACCTAAAAGACAACTGAAAGCTAAGCCATATCCCAGCTTATAAACACAGATCTTGCAAATACAAGCAAAACGAGCCATCTTCTAGACCTGAATATGATGAATATGCCCCTTACATGTAGCCGAAACGCTCACCAGAGAATCCCGATAAAAACAGGTTTTCTCTTACCAAACCGCCACTAATAATACAAAAACAGACACGCGAACAGGCAGTTTCACCGAACAAAAAAAAGACAATAAATCGGTTACCATATTCATTAAATAAGCAACAAAATGACTGTTGCTGCCGGCATGATAGCCTATTATTGCCAATATGTCAAATATTTGGGAGAGTGACGGCAGTAATATGAGTAAAAATTATCCCACCATGCCAACAATAATCAGGAAATCTACAGTAATTATAGGCAGAAAATAATATCGCCACAATACAATAAATTGATTTGCCCCCCCAACTTTTAGACCTTAATGTGCATCTTAAGGCACAACTGCAGCAAAGACCAAATTAGTGTCGGCACCGGGCGGGAATCCAGCCACAACAACAGCCTTATCTCCGCTCTTTATATATTTGCGCTGCTTAGCTTCAACCAAAGCAGCCCGGATCAGTTCATGTAAGGTCTCTTTTTTGTCAATATAGGCCGGTTCCACTCCAAAAAGAAGATGCAACTGCCTGGCCATCTCCAAATTTTGCGCCACCCCAACTACCAGATTGCGCGGCCGGAAATGAGAGACATTGCGTGCAGTGCGACCAGTGTTGGTACAGACTACAATAGCTTCGGCTTCGCTGGCCTCGGCTATTTCGCAAGCACTCAAGGCAATTTCCCGTCCTAAGTTGGCATGATCCTTTTTGTCCATATCCAAGGTGAAAATGTTCTCATAAGGAAGAGCAGCTTCGGCCTTGGCCGCTGCACAAGCCATGACCTCAACCGCCTCCCGGGGGTAGTTACCCGAAGCGGTCTCGCCAGAAAGCATAACAGCATCGGCGCCATCAAAGATAGCATTGGCAATATCGGTCACCTCGGCCCGGGTGGGACGAGGGTTGCGGATCATAGAATCGAGCATCTGCGTGGCACAAATAACCGGTTTGTAGTGCTTACGAGCCAGATGGATAAGTCTTTTCTGAACCAGAGGCACTTCCTCTATGGGCATCTCCACACCTAAATCACCGCGAGCCACCATAATGCCATCGAAGGCTTCAATGATATCCTCTATGCATTCCAAGGCTTCCGGCTTCTCTATTTTGGCGATAATGGGACGATAGATGCCCAGTTCCTCCATTATCTGGTGGGCCGGAATTATATCCTGCGGGCTGCGCACAAAGGACATTGCCACATAATCTACACCCATTTTTAACCCAAAGCGTAGATCATCGGCATCTTTAGGGGTTAAGGCCGGTATGGATAACTTGGCTCCAGGCAAGTTTACTCCCTTGTGAGAGCTCACCGGACCGCCCACCATCACCCTGGCATAAACTTTATCACCCTCGGTGCGCTCAACTTGACATTGCAAGGCCCCATCATCTAAAAGAATCATATTGCCAGGCTCGACCTCTTGGGCCAACCTGGAGTAAGAAACGTACAGAAGTCCGCCCTTCCCCATAACCTCCTGAGAGGTGAAGATCCATTCCTCACCAGCCTTCATGACAGTTCCCGGCTCAACCTCACCCAAGCGGATCTTAGGGCCGCACAGATCCTGGAGTATAGTTAAAAAAACATTGTTCTGCGTGCTGAGGCTACGCAAACTGGCATAAAGTTTGGCGTGGCTCTCATGAGTGCCGTGGGAAAAATTAAGGCGAGCAACGTTGATCCCAGCCTTAATAAGATTATTGAGCATCTCATCACTCTGGGAAGCAGGGCCTATGGTGGCCACTATTTTGGTTCTGCGAAAGGTCATCTTGCGCTCTGGAGCTCCTTTAGAAAATAAACTTCGTACGCTTTAGAAAGGTTACGATTCTCGTTCTAGGTAGGCATATGGTAAGCCTTTTCCAAAAACAAAGGGCATAATTCTCCCCTAAAGGATTAGACCCTAGGCGGAATTGCTACCTGGAAGATCTTACCTACCTGTTCGACCACTCCGGGGAATTCTACCTCTAAAAAATTATCTGCCCTACCCAAAAGGTAACCTGGCCTTGGAGAAGAGCGCTCGGCCAAAACTGGACGAACAGTACCAACAAAGGAAGCGTAAACCCGACGCGCCGATTCCTCACCCAAGGCAATAACTCGGCGCACGCGCTCGTGCTTTACTTGGGCGGGTACCTGATTGGAGAAACCAGCCGCTGCTGTGCCCGCACGTTGAGAATAAGGGAAAACGTGCAGATGATAAAAAGACGTATGCTTGAGGTAATCGAGCAAAATCTGCACATCCTCCTCCGTTTCACCCGGGAAACCTACCAGTACGTCTGTGGTAAGACACGCTCCGGGAACGGTACGAAGGAACTCTTGAGCTAAACTATCGTACTGAGCCAAAGTGTAATCACGGTGCATAGCCGCCAAAATCTTATCGCTGGCATGCTGAATAACTAGGTGGAGATGGGGGCAGAGACGATCGGGATAAGCCCGCATAAGTTCCAGAATTTTTACAGGAAATGCCATCGGTTCAATAGAGCTTATGCGCAAACGCACCCCCTGACTTCCTTTGATGAGCTCCTCCAAAAGATCGGCAAAATTCGGCAAACCTACTGTTGAAAGAGTTTCGACCCCAGAGCCACCCACCGCCGTTCCAGCAGCGGCTGCCCCACGGAAACGACGCTTAGAAGCAGTATCGCGGCCCCACAGAGCCAAATGGGTGCCGGTCAAAACTACCTCATGGTAACCACGCTCAACCAACTCGTGCAGGCGCGGCAAAAGCTCGTTAGCCTGTAAACTGCGCAAAGGGCCACGCACTAAAGGCACAATGCAGAAGGTGCACATATGATTGCAACCCTCCTGAACCTTTAGAAGCGCTCGAACTCGATGCGGCTTGATGTTAAGTTTGGGAGAAGTAAAAGGTTCCGCCGAACTGACCTCGCCATGTTTATCGGTTGCATCTGCAATTACAACTGAGCTATTTAAGGATTCTGGTTCAGCCTTCACTGTAGGGATAAAATCGAGAATTCTATCTCGTTGACTGGGAGGTACAACAAGAACATTTTCCGGAAACGACGACCTATCACTGAGTCCGCCCTTGGGAGCAACGCTGCATCCGGTAACGATCACCAGCTGGCAAAGCCGACTCAAACGCCGTATCATCTGACCGGCCTTGCGATCTGCCTCAGCAGTGACCGTGCAGGTGTTGACAATGCCAAGGTCGGCTGCACATTCCGGTCGCACTTCTTCAAAACCAGCAGTTCTGAGTAACTCGCTTATCTGCTCAGAATCTGTCTGATTGGCTCGACATCCTAGGGTCAAAACAGAAAAAGTACTCATAAATTAGTGTCCGGCCTCCAAGTAGCAGATGCTTCATCATATAAATAAACAGTATCGGCGATGCCGTTCAAGGCCTTATACTTTGCCAAATTACCTACAAACGAGCTAGATTCCGAGCTATCCCAGAGCAATTCAAAATTAGGAGTAAACTGCCCACTGTAGCCATTGACAGTTTGCAAGCCAAAGTGATCAGCTATAAGCCAAGCATCCAGCTGAAAATCCCAGGCTCTCTTCTTGGTCTTTTGGTTGTCGCTACTGTAAACGGCTATAACCTTAGCCTGAGAGGGCGGCTGAGGCATTTCAGCTAGGAAAGAA
>OMRK01000272.1 GCA_900313515.1 uncultured bacterium
AAATTAGAAGGCAATTCTAAATTCCAAGGAGAACTTACCTTGTCCGGTTGGGGGGCTGCCGGAGGCAAGCTACTTGGGTAACAGCAGCAAAGGAGCAGCACCGTAATGTCGGAAGATAGCAGCAAGTCAGAAATTTTTAAAGCCTTGGAAGCCATCCAGAACGAGCGCAAGCTGTCTAAGGAAAAGATTATTGAAGCTATAGAATATGCCCTGCAGAAGGCCTATGAGCGCAATTATGGTGCCAACCAGAGGGTTATTACCGAGTTGGATCGTGACACTGCCGCCATCCATATCTGGCAACGCAAAACGGTTGTTCCCGAAGTGCTGGACAGCAACACAGAGATATCCTTAGAAGATGCCTTGTTGCTCTCGGAAGATGCCGAGCTGGGCATGGAGTTGGATATTGAAGTGCAAAACGATGCCTTCGGTCGCATTGCCGCCCAGAGCGCCAAGCAGGTAATCTTGCAGCGTATGCGCGAGTTTGAGCGCGATATTATCCGCGAGGAGTTTAGCGATCGCAAGGGCAAGCTCATGTCGGGCACAGTAGTGCGTCACGAGCGGCGAGAGATCATAGTAGATTTGGGTAGAGCCGAGGGCATAATTCCACCCAGTGAGCAAGCCCACAACGAATTTTTCCGCGTCGGCGATCGGGTCAAAGCCCTGGTCCTGGATGTCCGCGATGGCCAGCACGGCCCGCAAATTATCCTGTCGCGCTCTTCGCCCGGACTTTTGAAGTGTCTGTTCGAGAGTCAGGTTCCCGAAATTGAGAAGAAGGTCGTGCAAGTTAAGGCTGTGGTGCGTGAGGCGGGTCTGCGCTCAAAAATAGCCGTCAAGTCTAACGATCCCAACGTAGATCCTGTGGGCGCATGCGTCGGCCCCAAGGGTAGCCGTGTTCAAGGCATTGTCGAGGAGTTGCGCAACGAGAAGATAGACGTTATCCCCTGGTCAGACGACATAGCCGAGTTCATAGCCAACGCCTTACAGCCTAGTCATGTTACCAAGGTAACTCTTAACAAGGAACAGAGTAACGCTGTGGTCATAGTGCCGGATCAGCAGTTGCCTCTAGCCATAGGGCGCGAAGGTCAGAATGCCCGCTTGGCGGCTAAGCTGACCGGCTGGCACATAGACATAAAGAGCGAGAGCAGCGCCGCTCAAGAGGCAGCTAAGCAGGCCGCCGCCCAGAAGACTGAGGACGAAGGTTAGCGGCATGTCTTGTGGCCCGTCCGTTTCCCAGGCGCCGGCCCGCATGTGCGTAGCTTGTCGCCGGCTCATCCCCAGAGACGGGCTGTTTCGTTTAGTAAGACCGACAGACAGCGGTACAATCGTTCTTAATTTGAAGGGCGAAATTAGCGGTAAGGGCTTTTATATCTGCCGTTGTACTGAGTGCCTGAAAAAATTGGAGAAAGATAAGCGACTGCGCAGGAACTTTACTGCGAAATTAGCTCCGCAGGCCCAGGAGTGGCTCAGAGAGCAGTTAAGGCATTACGAGGAGGCCGAAAGCAGCCTTTGCGGCAGCACCTTGTAGCGAGGAAAGTAAGAGATTTATGGGCAATAGTAACAATTCTGGAGGCAAAACTCGAGTCTATGAGTTGGCTCGTGAACTCGGCATTGAAGACAGCAAGTCTTTAATCAATATCCTCAGGGGGATGGGATATCCTGTCAAGACTGCTGCCAACAGCATTCCCGACGAGGCAGTCTTTAAGGTTCGCGAGACTGTAACTCCTCACCTGGAACAACTGCGCCGTGAAGCCAAAGCCAAACAGGAAGCAGAGAAAGCGGAAGCGGAGGCTCAGACTCAGTCTAAGCCCTCAGTGCGCATTGCCAAGCGGGCTACCCAAGAGGAGAAACAGGCTCTTATCAACCGCAAAGCGGTTCATGAGGAAGCTCCCAGTGCCAGGCCAATCCGCACCAGCAACGTTAAAATTCGCCAGACCACAGGAACCTTCAGACGGGCCGGTTTTGGTGGCATACGCCCAGTGGTTCGCGTTATGAGCCCGGCTCTGCGAGCCCAGGAAGCAGCAGCCCGTATGGCTGAAGAAGAGCGTTCCAGAAAAGCAGCCCAGGAGGCAGCCGAGCAGGAAGCTAAGAGGATAGCCGAGGAAGAGGCAGCTAAGCGGGCCCAAGAAGAAGAGGCTGCCCAAAGAACAGCCCAGGCTAAGCAGGCCTCCGAGGAACAGCCCCCGAGCAGTTCTCAGGCAACGGAATCTGAGAAGCCCAGTGCTCCAAGTAGCCCTTCCGACCGCGACACTTCCAGGCGTGGATCGTCCCAAGGACGAGACAGCTACGGAAGCAACCGCCGTCGTTCTACAGGGCGCGGTCCTATAGACGATTCAAGTGATGAAGAGGACGAAAAGGAGCTGGTAGATCTGCCCGACATTTCCCCCGAGGAGATGGGTATTAAGCAGGACGAGAAGATTTCGTTATCTCCCCCTTCAGTGGGCATCTCCATGGAAGAGGCCTTTGGTGACATCGGCACCGAGAGTAGCCGCTTGAGCAGAGTTCAGAATCGAGCTTCGCGCGGCAAAGGTCGTAACAACCAAAGCGTAAATCAGCCCTCCCAGGATCGTAACGCTATGGCGGCACGCGGCGGATTCGGTCAGAGTGTTCGTGGTGGTTTCCCGAGCTCAAGTCAGAACCAAGGACGTGGCAGCCAGAGTGGACGGGGCAATAGCCAGCAGGGCCAGGGGCGTAACCAGAGGCGCGATGGCTTCCAGGGCCAAAACCAAGGCGGACGTGGTGGCAACCAACAGGGTCAAGGGCGCGATCAGAGACGCGGCGGCTTCCAGGGTGGTCGCAATGGCCAGCAGGAGAGTAACCGCGGCAATCGCCAGCAACCCCAGCCGGTGGCCCAGCCCCAAGAAAAAGTTATCGTTATTCCGGAGATTATCTCTCTAGCCGATCTAGCTGCCCGCATGGGTCGCCCGGCCAACAATTTGATCAGCACCTTCGTACGCCAGGGCAAGATGGTCTCCATAAACCAGGCTATTTCCTACGAGGAAGCCCGCGATTTGGCCCTCTCCTACGGTTACAAGGTTGGCGAGATGTCTACTGAAGATGTGCCCTTGGAGCTCATCGATGAAGATGAGGACAAGATGCAGCCCCGTCCCCCGGTGGTCTCCGTTTTGGGTCACGTGGATCATGGTAAAACATCTCTTCTGGATGCCATCCGCCGCACTTCGGTAGTTTCCTCCGAAGACGGAGGCATAACCCAGAAGATCGGTGCCTACACCGTCAAGCACGACGGCAAGATGATTACTTTTATCGATACTCCCGGCCACGAAGCCTTCACCCAGATGCGTGCCCGCGGTGCTGCTATTACCGATATTGCCATTTTGGTGGTGGCAGCTAACGATGGTGTCATGCCCCAAACGGTTGAGGCTATAAGCCACGCCAAAGCGGCGAATCTGCCTATTATCGTAGCCATCAACAAGATTGACTTACCCGAGTCCAATGCCGATCGCGTTATGACTCAGCTGACCGAGTACGGCCTGCTAGCCGAAGCTTGGGGCGGCGACACCGTGATGTGCAAGGTCTCTGCCAAGAAGGGCTTGGGATTGGACGATCTCCTGGAAATGATCCTTCTGCAAGCCGATCTTTTGGAGCTCAAGGCCAACCCCAATCGCAAGGCTCAGGGCGCCATCATTGAGGGCTCTATAGATAAGGGTAAGGGCCCGGTAGCTACCGTTTTGGTTCAGAACGGAACCCTCAAGGTTGGCGATACGGTAGTGGTCGGAAAGACTTGGGGACGTCTGCGGGCTCTGCTTAACGAGAAAGGGCAGAATATCAAGAGTGCTGGCCCCTCGGTACCAGTCGAGATAATTGGTTTGGAGAGCGTGCCCGATGCAGGCGATCATCTACAGGTAGTTGAGGATGAAAAGATGGCCCGCCAGGTTTCTGAGGCTCGTACGGCCAAAGCCAGGCGTACCCGGTTGAGTTCTGGCACACGCCAGACCCTGGAAGGCTTGTTTGCCGATCTTCAGAACGGTGTAGCCAAAGATCTCAACCTTTTGGTCAAGGCCGAGAGTCACGGCAGCATGCAAGCGCTCATTCAGTCGCTCAATAGGCTCAGCACCGATGAAGTAGCGGTTAAGATTGTCCACTCTGGTGTAGGCGCCATTTCTGAGACCGATGTAATGCTGGCCTCTGCTTCGAACGCCATTATCATAGGTTACAATGTGCGCCCGGGAGCTATGGTTAAGAGACTGGCCGACGTCGAAGAGGTGGAGATTCGCACCTACCGTATCATCTACGAGGTTATAGAGCACATCAAGAAGGCCATGTCCGGCTTACTCACTCCTGACATTGAAGAAGTGGTTCTGGGTAAGGTCGAGGTGCGCCAGGTATTTAAGATCAGCAAAGTCGGTAAAGTTGCCGGTTGCTTCGTCAATGAAGGCAAGGTTATACGCGGCGCCCTGGCCAGATTGATCCGCGATGGCGTGGTCATTTATGACAGCTCTATAGACACTCTGCGCCGCTATAAAGATGACGCTCATGAGGTTCTCGAGGGCTTCGAGTGCGGCCTCACCATGTCTAACTATTCCGACATTCAGGAAGGCGATGTTATCGAGTGCTACCAAAAGGTAGAGCACCAGCGTGAGTTATAGCTAGCCCCTGTTGTTCCCCGCCCCTGGTTCAGAAGACTTGCTGGTCATCTGGACGGCGGGGTTTGTTTTTTTATAAAGGTACATTTTAAGCTTATGAATTATCATTTAGAGCGCCTACGCAGATTGCTCATGGAACTGATTAACGAGCTTATCCGGCGTGTGAAAGATCCAGAGGTCTTCCCCCCCGACAAGGAAGGAAGCGAATTTATAACTGTAACCGACGTAGAGTTGAGTTCCGACGGCTCTCTGGCGAAGTGTTACGTGAGCGCTCTGACCTCTTCCCCTGAGCGTCAAAAGGCCATTGTGGAGGGCCTCAACAGAGCTCACGGCTTTCTGCGCCACGAGCTGGGCCGAGAACTGCGCCTCAAGACCATTCCCAACTTGGTCTTTTTTAAGGATGACACCCAAGATAAGGCCGAACACATGTATAAGCTCTTGGAAGGTCTGCATATAGATAACAATTCGAATGACGCTTAACTATGAGTGCAGTTGGCTTTTTGATAAAGCCGCTACTCTGTTGCGTGACTTATCGGCGGTGTTAGTTGGCCTGTTCTTCTAAAGAGGATTCTTGCTTTGAAAGAACAACCAGCATCGGCTAGATGCTGTTAAGTCTCATTCCCAACTAGGATACAAAAAAAATGGAATTTATAAATACCGTAATGCACTATTTCTCCGTTGAGGGGATTCAGGAGATTATCGCCTGGGGTGGCCTGGCTATACTTTTCGTGATCATTTTTTCTGAGACCGGACTTTTGGTTGGATTTTTCCTGCCCGGCGACTCACTACTGGTGGTGTCCGGATTCGTAGCCTCCAGTAAGCCAGAGCTCTTAAATATATGGCACGTGCTCTTTTGGCTATGCTTGGCAGCCGTAATCGGTGACTCGATGGGCTATCTAATTGGTGAAAAGGCGGGGCAAGCCCTCTACCAGCGCGAGCAGAGCCGCTGGTTTAGGAAAGATCATCTCCTCAAAACCAAGGCTTTCTACGAAAAATACGGTGGCATTACCATCATTATCGCCCGCTTTATGCCTTTCGTCCGCACCTTCGCTCCTACTGTAGCTGGTGTGGCCGGCATGCACTACACCAAGTTCCTCTCCTTTAACTGCATCGGCGGCATCTCCTGGGTCTGCAGCATGGTCTCCATAGGCTACTTTTTCGGCCAGATCCCCTTTGTCCAGCAGCATCTGGAAAAGGCCCTGATTGCCATAATTTTAATTTCTGTAGCTCCTGTCTTCTACCACGCCTGGAAAGAGCGCAAGGCCGATCAAGCGAAGTTGGCCGCCGAAGCTCAGGAGGGCGCAACTGTTCCCCAATAATAGCCTCTCAACTGAAAGAACTATGAATCAGGAAACCGAAGAGCCAATTATAGAACTGCATAATATAACCCTAATTTACCCCAACGGCACTCGCGCTTTAAACCACGTAGATCTCTCCGTCAAGAAGGGTGAATTCGTATTTCTGGTAGGTCAGACCGGCTCAGGAAAGTCCAGTCTCATGAAGTTGATCTATCGTGAAAACGACCCTACCATGGGATTAGTCTACGTGGAAGGTAAAGAGATAAGCGAAATGAAACGCTCGCAGATCCCCTACCTGCGTCGACGCATAGGCGTTATCTTCCAGGATTTCCGCTTGTTAGGCCATAAAACCGTCTTTGAAAATGTAGCTTACGCCCTACAGGTGACCGGCGCCAGCCGCTACGTCATCCCACGCAAGGTAACTAAAGCCCTAACTTTGGTAAATCTGCGCGAAAAGGCCGACCGTCTGCCCAGTCAACTTTCCGGCGGCGAACAGCAGCGCGCGGCTATCGCCCGTGCCCTTATAAACGATCCAGTTATTCTGCTGGCCGATGAGCCCACTGGGAACCTGGATCCTGATTCGTCATGGGACATTATGCAGATTTTGTCCAAGGTAAACGCTCGTGGCACTACAGTTTTAGTGGCTACCCACAACCAACAGATGGTAGACGTTATGCAGAAGCGCGTTATAGTTATGCAACACGGAGAAATCGCTCAAGATGTCTCCCGTGGAATGTACTTTACCACTGAGCTGCACCGAGAGAACGTAGTAGCGGGAGGATTGGGACTTTGAGCAAGAAGAAGCCGCCTAAATCTGGTGTTTACAACCTTTCTCCCCACGATCAGCAGGTAGAACTTGATCCCACCGGCGCTGAATTGGCCAAGCACTCTGCCGCGCCCCCACAAGGTAGCGGTAACACCGAAACAGAGGCTGAGGCTTTGAATTCTGGGAAACCAGATACCAGCCCCACCCAGGAGTTGGTCACAAGGCCTGTCCTGCCGGTCGGCAATAAGGTGCCATCTCAAGAGGTTCAACAGAAATTCGAAAATTCGGATGGTCCCCAAGGTTCCGCTCCGCCGTTTGCTCAGTCGTCACAACCCCCCAGCGACTCTAAATCAACTGTAGCCACAGGCGATCTTTCCGATGCCGACGAGCCGCCCATCAAGAAACGCAGAGGCCCATCCGGTGGTTATTATCTGGAATGCTTCCTGCGCGAAGTGCTCACCAACATGCGCCACAATCCCATGATGAGCATAGCTTCAGTTTCCACTGTCATGGTCTTGGCTCTAATCCTGGGGCTCTTTGTCTTAATTATTGCCAACTTGGAATCTCTAGCTGATGAATTGGCCGGCGAGATGCAGATCAAGGTTTATATGGACAGCCAATTCACCCCTGATCAAATCAACTCTTTTAAGAGTGCTGCCTACGACATAGGGCATGTTAGCAAAGTTTCCTTCGTTCCCAAGGATGAAGCCTTTAAAAAGTTGCGCCAACGCCTCAATGCTAAATTAGATTTGAGCGATTTAGACGGCAACCCTCTACCCGATGCCTTCGAAGTACCGGTTGATGACCCGACCTTCTTGGAGCCTGTGGCTCATAAACTAGCGGGTATTGACCACGTGGCCACGGTAGATTATGGTCGAGAAGAAGCTCAAAAACTTATGAAGCTTAACCATGTGGTGCGCATAGTGGGCCTGGTTATTTTGGTCATGCTTTTGGCCTCCACCCTCCTAATTATAAGCAACACCATTCGCCTTACCGTATTTGCCCGGCGCAAGGAAATTGACATTATGCAACTAGTTGGAGCTGCCGACTGGTTCATCCGCTGGCCCTTCATACTGGAGGGTATAACTCAAGGGATGGTTGGGGCGGCCCTGGCTGCCCTGCTTATCGATGTTTCTTACCGCATGGTAGTACCCCAACTGCAGAGAAGCATCTCCTTCCTACCTATCCTACTTCCCACTCAGATCATGCCTTTTATAAATGTTGGTCTCATAACCATGGGATGCTTGGTAGGAGCCCTGGGTAGCTTTATCTCCGTAAACCGCTATCTTAAAGCCTAATTGGGAGGAGGCCGTGAACAGTTTACTATGAACAGCCTGCGCCTTAACTTCAAGCTTATCGCCATTGGGCTTATCTTAACTCTGCTGAGCGGTCTCCTCTGCACCCATGCTATAAAAGCCGATCCCACTTCTCAGCTCAAAGAAAAAAAGAAACAACTGGCCTCACAGCGTCGGCGGCTGGATATTGTCAACGACCGCGAGCGCGACCTAGCGCAACAGTTGAGTAATACTCAGGCCGATCTCCAGTACAGCCGCGAAGCTTACCGAGAGGCGGCTAACAGCCTCCAACTGGCCAAAACTCGTTTGAAAAACCTAACTACCCGCTTGGAGAAGGCTACGCAAGAGTATAAAACGGCTCAACGCGTTTTGGGCAAGCGGTTGCGCGAGATTTACCTGCAAGGCGATGTAGGTTATTTGGTAGTGCTCTTGGGCTCAAAGAGTTTTACCGATTTTATCGACCAAACCCACTACCTTTCGCTTATCATTGATAACGACCGCAAATTGGTGGAACAGGTGCGCAGTCTTAAAGAGGAACTGGAAACCAAAAAGCTACAAGCCGAGCGCACCGTTAAGCAGATAAGCGAGCTCACAGCGGCTCAAGCCGAGCGGGTCAAGAAACTGGAGGCCGTTGAAAATACCCGTGCCAATCTCCTAGCTGAAACCAGAAGACAACGCGATTCCTTAAAATCCTATGTAAGCGAACTGGAGAACAGCACTCAGGCTTTAGAAGATCAGATCCGCTCCACTGTGGGCCGAAGACAGGTGGTAATGCGTCCACTCTCTCCCCAATCGGGCACGCGCACCTGGGGCACGGGACGGTATTTAACCCCCGCCCAAGGACCGATAACCTCCCCCTTCGGCTACCGTATACATCCCATCTTCGGAACCATGCGCTTCCACACCGGGGTAGATATAGGAGCCTATTACGGCAGTCCGGTTCTGGCTTCAGACAGCGGAGTGGTGATCGACTCCGGTTGGTTAGGCGGATATGGAAATTGCATTATTGTCGACCATGGCGGTGGCTACAGCACCCTTTACGCCCACTGTTCCGAGCTTTATGTCAGCTATGGGCAATCGGTATCCAAGGGTCAGCAAATAGCTGCTGTAGGTTCCACCGGCAATTCCACCGGCCCGCACCTGCATTTTGAGGTACGTATAAATGGGGAACCAGTAGATCCCCTGGGTTTTATCTAGGTTAAACTAGCTAAAAAAGTACTTTCGGGGGGGGACTCACTGAGCGGCCAAGGAGGCTTAAGTTATGAACACCATCAAGCGAGATCTGCCTGTCTGCAATTTAAACATGGATCAGCACTCACCTACAGCCGTCCCACACAGTCGCCAACGACGCCCTGCTCATGTTCAACTTGCACCTGCCCGCCCTTATTGTGCCGCTCAGATGTCGGTTCTAGCCCTGGCTATCCTCTGGTTCCTCTGCCTTACACTATCCTCTTACGCCGCTCCCCCGGCCAATTCAACGGCATCCGCCACCTCGGTTTCTTCCGCTACTTCAACAGATTCCCAAACAACTGTAACCTCCAGCTCAGCCCAGGCCTGCACTACCTCTCCAACCACCGAACCTAAAACTTCTTCGGAAGCTGAACCAACTACCTCCGATCAGCCCGGTGGCTCTGCTCACCAAACTGTCACCCCGACCACGGCCTCTCCAGTTGAGTCCCCTGCAGCAGAAGATTCCCCCAATTCCCAGGAGCTCCCCGATCTCACCGAAGCTAGCTGTGACACTTTAGGCCAAACCTTCAATATTTTACTGAACACAGCCATAGATCCACCTTCCCCGGCCAAGGTCTGGCAGTTCTTCTTGGAGGGCGCCGAAGAATTCTTGCAAGAACGCGGTCTGGCTACCAACTGGCTTAAAAATTACAAAGGGGTTGCATCAGATAAAAACCTGGATAAATTGGAGGCTCTAACTAAAATAACCTCGCTTTATCGTGAAAGCGTTCAAAAGTTTCCGGAGCTGGCGCGGGATCCCCACTTCACCACCGCTCTGGCCCAAGCTATTACTGATTCTGCCGAAGACACTTACACCGTCTTTTTAAGCTTGGAAGATTACTCCGAATTGGACAACACCTTAACCGGTGATTATTCTGGAAGCATAGGAGCGACACTGTTACCCCATCAGGATAAAGAAGGCAACTCACATTTTATAGTAGCTCAGACCGCTCCCGGCTCTCCGGCTGCCAAAGCCGGTCTGCGGCCAGGCGATGAATTGATGGCTATAGATGATTATTCTCTCCAACATGCCACCCCTCGGGAGTGTGTCAGCCGCCTGCGCGGAGCCAACTCCAGCCAAGTTAAAGTTGCCTACCGCACTCATCTCATGCGCCTTATGAAAAAGGAGCAGCCGCTTCGCCAGGTTACCTTGACCAGAACCATAGTGCATTACCCTTCCGCATATGCCAAAGTATTAGAAACTACCCCCAAGATAGGCTTACTGCATATTGACAGCTTCAGTGAGTCGACTAACCGCGAAGCCGAAAAAGCTCTGCGCCTGCTGGAGAACTCTCAGTGCGCCGGGTACATTCTGGATCTGCGTCAAAACCCCGGCGGATACACCAACGCAGCTCGTGATGTCTGTTCCAAATTTTTACCAGAGCACAGTCTGGCGGCGAAACTGATCGACAAAGATGGTCAAGTCGAAAAGACCATTGAGACCTATCGCAATTACCATGACCCCAAGCCCATGGTGGTCTTGATAGACGGCCAGACGGCTTCGGCCGCCGAGATCACTGCCGGCGCTTTGCAAGCCCACAAGAGGGCCGTTCTGGTGGGCCAACCTAGCTTTGGTAAGAACAGTTCCCAAAAGATTTTTAACCTTGATTTTCCCCCCGGTCAGACTTCCTCTTGCAAGGTTACCTACAGTCATTACCGCACCCCCGACAACAAGGATCTGGGAACCACAGGGCTTACCCCCGACTACCTGGTAGAGATGCCAGCTTCAAAACGTCACTCCGAGCGCACCGACCTGCAGTTACAGAAGGCAATAGAGATCTTGCTCAAGGAGCT
>OMRK01000271.1 GCA_900313515.1 uncultured bacterium
CGAAATGGAAGCGGCTTGGGCATGTACACAGGAATCTATGAAATCTGCCATGCTTTGAAATCTTATTATCAAGCGCACTGTTCTGGAACAACTGCTAAGCCTACCCAGTTCTGCTTGTAATTTGTTTAAGTGCTCACGGAGCACAGTTTTGTCGGCACAACATAGATCAATCCAAGTTTTGGAATTAGTCTTGGTTAGAAGGCAGGTAGCCTGAGCCATTTGCGAGGCCCAGTAATCTTGATTATCGTAAGAGGCAGGATCGAAACATATAACGTAGTCGATCTTCTCATGACTGCAAAATCCCAACTGGGCCGCCTGGTGCTGAAGCATCTGTCTGCCCCAGCTCAAGGACTTGCCATCGTAGCTCAGTTGGTTTACTGATGGTTGTGCCAACTTTGCATTGGGACTTGCCTGAGCGGCCTCAACTTTTGAGTGCGTTAGAGGCCAAAGTTTGGTTGTTGATGGAGTGGACAGAGCGGATGGTGAAAAAGTGAGATCCTGCCAGCGCACAAGCTGTTCTTCCAACTTGTCCCATTGGGCATGCGGGTTAGGCAGAACGGGCATCAACCTGGCTGCATCCGCGTAGAGGCTCTTATTGTACAGGAGGTGGTTAGCTAAGCTTTCCAACAGAGCCGAGCAGAAAAAACGATCTTGGCGCGGATCGTCTGTGGCAAAAGCTTGGCTTTGAGAGGCTAAGCGGGCACAGGCTCCATGGTGTTTGCGCCTTAAACGCTCAAGGCGTCTTCTTAGACATTTATCGGACAGGTCGGAGGCGGGGAAGATGCGAGCCGATTTGCGGGAATAGTTGCTTTTAGGCATCAACCAGCTCCTCCCAAAGTCGGGCGTTGTAAAGTTTGAAGAACTCAAGGAGATAGGGCTTATTATCTTCGGTAAGCTTCAAGCCTTTGAAATTTAAAGGAACAAAACTGCGTGAGGCGAACATATAGTCCAGCCTTTGGCCGTTATCTAGACGGGCGGCGGGGAACCAGGCACAGGGTAAAAAGCTAGCCTTCCAGAGCTGGGCTTGGATCATGGGATCGTAGGCCGATGCCAAAACTTCCAAATATTTAGCTTGCATGCGTTCACAGGCACTGGCTACCGATTCCAGAAGACATACCATGTCGTGAGTTCCTGTTTCTAACCCTACCATTGTGGCGTGGCCATCCAACTCCTGGAAATTAAAGAAAGCTCGCACGGTCTTGTCTTCATTTATCAGCATAACGTTGGGCTCTAGCAATGGGAAAAAACCGAAGCGCAACTTTCCCGCCTGACGCAGTTTTTCACGTTCGGCCTCAATTCCATTGGGATAATCGCTTGGGTCGGCGGGATTTAAATGTATTAAAGGTTCGGTGCTGGGGGGAAGTTGAAGGGAACGCGTAATGGCCGGCCCCAACTTCAGTTGCTTATCGACTAAACGGTACATAGTCTGCACCTGGCTAAAGATGCGAGGCAAGGGTCGGCGATTTTTAAAAGCATCGGGTCCGGGGCAGATTTTAAAACTGTGGGTTTCGTAGTAGCGAACCTTGCGAACATTGGGGAAGATGCCTAGATCAATATATCCTAGCTCCTTTAAGTGTTTGTGAAAATTCGTGGATACGAAGGTGCGCACCATAGCGTAGATAAGGGTGCAGGGGCCGTCCTTGTACAATAGACAACTGTGACCGCGCTTCATCATGGAATAGATAAGCTTACAGCCTCGAAAATCGCTGGCTATAGCCCCACCGAAGGCTTCACCCAAATGATGGTAGGGATCGACCGCAAATATAACACTGCCAACAATTCTTTCCTCATGCTCACACACGATCCACAGGTAATTGCAGGGACTGGTTAGAGCTTTTGAGGTTTTAGCGGGATCGGCTATTTCGGGGATTGTGTAAGCGTTGCCGTAAATATCGGTGTAGAGTTTCCTAATTCTATCGAGATCCTCTAGGCGTCCCATCCTTATGACAAGCTTGCGGCCATCGTCAAGAGTTAGCTCCTGACTTTCCATATGGAGCTCTTGCAAAGTAAAATCCTCTTTTATTCCTTAGAACATCTTCAAATCGTCGTCTTGGGGTGGGCAGATTCTGGTTTGCTGATGGCTTTCCTTTTTTCTGATTTTCACCCCTTGACAAAGCCTGCCTGGTACTGGTAAAAATATGGGGCGGGGCGGGTCGCTTTTGCCTGTTTGAAGCGGAGCTGGCTTTTCTTGCTTCTGTTTGTTGTGCGTCTTTTGTTGCACTTTTTGTTTTGGAGCAGGAATCCATTGTTGTTTGTCTCTGTTTTTACGTTGTGGGCGCAGTCGTTCTCTTAAGGCCCTTTGTGGGTTAAGGTAAAGGTTGCGAGGTAGACCGGCTCTAACTTTGTGTGTTGCCTTTAAGGGCATAGAACTTAAATAAAGTAGGGGGGAACATGCGTAAAAGTTTTCTCGTTTTAGCTTTTTTCTGGTTTTTTTTATTATTAGCTTGGGGAGTTTTTCATTTTTTTCTGTCAGATGGTCTATCGGCTAATCCCCAGCATGTGCGTGGATCCGATAATGTCGCAGTAAGTGGTTACCATAATGGCAATGGCAACTTTGTGCTTTGGTCATCGGGGCGGATTACTTCCTTGAAAGGTGAAATCTTAAACGAAAGCGACCAGTATGTGCTCGATTCTGAGTGTCGGCTTCCCAAGTTGAGCAAGGGGCAGTGTGTGGGAGCCGCTCAGGTGGCTGTTGATGTTTTTGTTAATAGTCGCGGTAGCTATGTAATTTTTGCCGACGGTTCGGTGCGTCGGCCTCGAAATAAGGATGCCGGAGCCGGTTCAGATAGTCAAAAAATGGTGGCTGGTAGCCTTTTGCCGTACACTCCCAGCTTTCCTAATTTAGGTGGCGAAGATTTTCGCCCAGATAGTGGTTTCACTAGGCAAATTTACTATAATGCCGGCATTTCCAGGCTGGAAATTACCTTTGATGAACCGTTTACCCATGCGCCAGTGGTGCTTTTGTCCAGTATGCCAGTTGCTGAGTCTATGGGCACTTTCAGTGAACTTGACTGTAAGCTTATAAGTGTAAGCAATAAAAGTTTTATTGTAGAGTTGGGTAAAAAGCGCAAAGGCGGCTATTTCTTAGCTGTAGGTAATTGAGCGGCAAGGTTTTTAACGGCAGAGTAAAAGGTAAGCAGTGATAATATTTCACACGAGGTTTCTATCCATGCTACTGCAAGTAATTAAGCCCCACAATCTTGGCGATTATTATTCTGGAAGATGGAATGAGACCAAGCTGGGCGAGGTTATAAAAACTTTGCCTGGTGGAAAGTTCACCGCAGCTTCTTTGACGGAAGCTCATAAGGTTGGTGCCAGGTATGCCATTTTGGGGATTCCCGAAGATATTGGGCCTAGAGCTAATGGAGGTCGGGCCGGGGCCAGTGAAGCCTGGCCGGCCTTCTTGAAATATTTTCTCAGTGAACAGAGCAACAGCTTTCTGAGCGGGGAAAATATTCTTTTAGTGGGTAACATTGTGTGTGAAGATTTGCAGAAGGATTCCCACAAGATACCTGATTCCACAGATGAGCAGAATTATCTTAGAGCACTCTGCTCACGTTTAGATGAGCGAGTTTTTCCAGTTGTAGCTGCGCTCGTTGCTTACGGATACATGCCTATAGTTATAGGTGGTGGTCACAACAATGCCTATCCTATAATCAAGGGAGTGGCTTATGGCCTCAGTTTAGCTTCTTTGAGTGGTTTAATGCTTGAGGAACATCCGCTCATGCAACTGGCCTTTGGTAACAATGATTCGGCTGTGGGGGAATCGCTGGAAAAACGCCCTCTGGTTACAAAGACAACTGCCCGAGATTTAGCTTTAGCTTTATCCGACATCACCATTGGCGCTGCTAAAAATGAAGAAGTATCTATAAACGATATTGTTTGCGACGAAGAAATCAGCTTAGCGGAGGCGGTGCGCCGACATCTGCAGAAATCGGGCGATTCTGCCCAAATATCGGAAGGTACAGGTACGCTGGATATTGGTGGGCAACCTTATCTACCCATTTCTGTGGTAAATTGTGATTCTCATGCCGATTTTCGAGCTTTGGAAGGAAGACATAGCGGCAACCCCTTCAGTTACGCCAAATTGGCGCACTACCTCAACAATTATTACTTAGTAAATTATCAGGAAAATAGCAACTCGGCTACAATGCTTTCCTATATGCGTGCTCTGGGAATAAGGGCTTTCTCCTATGAGTCTATTTTTGTGCGCCGTGAATTTACTTATGCAGACACTTTGTCCTTTGTAGTACAACTCTTGAATAATGTACACGAACCGATCGGCCTTGAGCTGGATCTGGACACCATAGCTATGATGCCCAGTAGTGCCCGTTCTCCGCAGGGGATCTCTCTGGATGATGCCGCTTTCTATCTGCACAGGCTGAGTAGCTCCCTACCCGCTATTTACTGCCATCTTCCGGAAGGAGCCCCAAGTCTTGGAGAGGATGGAGAACGTACTGTGGGGCGAAGCTTGACTCTGCTGGTAAATACGGTAATAAAAGGGTGCGAGATGTACAGAAACGGCAAGCAAGCTGCGGCCAACTAGTGAAGTGTACACAACCAGACGTACACGGGCAGGGCAGGGGAACAAGAAGGGTGGCGTCTCCGGTGCGATTTGAACGCACGGCCCCTCGCTTAGGAGGCGAGTGCTCTATCCCCTGAGCTACGGAGACAAATTGCCCCATGATTCTATTCTGTAAACTTGCTAAAGTCAAGAGTCCGGGTGGCGATAGCAGCGTAGGTCGCTCTTGTGGGATACGGAATTCTCTGAGCTTATCTATGTATAATGTTCGTCTTCCTGTTTCTGACGAAGAGAATTAGATCGCTTTAAGAATTCGGCAGGCGGGATTTTTTGCTTTAAGCGGCTAACTCACAGACTCGCGAGGTAGATACTTTGATTAATAAATTTGGCTTGATGAGTTTGCCGCCCCTAAAGTTGCGGGGATGGGCCTTCTTTGTTTTTATACTTCTGTTTACAGCGACGATCAGCAGTTTGCGCGTGGGGATGCCCAGTCGAGAGTGCTTTGATGAGTGCTACTACCATCCAGGCGCTTACAGCTATATAAAAGGGACCAACGATAAGAATTTCTCGCATCCTCCCTTAGCTAAAATTATGATAGCGGAGGGAATTCTTTTTGGTCATGCCCTGCAAAAAATGGGAATCAAGATAACAGAATTCACCTGTTGGCGTTTGACATCGCTGTTTTTTGGCTTGGGTATGGTGGCTTTAACCTTTGCTTTAGCTTACAGACTCAGCCGTGGTAGCGAATCGATAGCCGCTTTATCTGCTTTTCTTGTTGCCATTGATTTTCTACACTTTACCATGTCGCGCATATGTATGTTGGACATGGTGGTGGCATTTTGGATATTACTAGGCATTTACCTTGGCTGGTGCTATATAGAAGCCCAAGTTCTAGGTTCGCCCCGCTCTTGGAGCTGGGCCATACTTTGCGCCTTGGTTTTTGGAGTATCAGTTGCCTGCAAATGGAATGGCCTCTTCGGGGCCGGGGCTACTTGGCTTTTAATGGTCATCTTGCCTCATTGCATAAGTAAGGAGTGGCTGGTAGATCAGGCCGTTCCAGAACTGCCCTGGCGTGAAGCTCTGCAGGGAAGCGATTTTCTAAAATATGCTGCGAAGTGTGCTACATCTTCTGCCGACGAGGACAGTAACGGTAAAAAAAGAGCTGTAACCGAAGCTGGTGAGAAAAACGATAAAGCCGAAGATTGCAACAAGGTAGCCGATGGTAAGGGTGGTAAAGCCAAGAAGAGGAAAGATGGATCTAAGGTCAAAAACGACAAAAAAGACGGTGTCTTCGTTGCTTCAGGGTCATCTGTTGATTTATCCAAGACCAAAGATAACGAAGAGGACGAGGCCTCTGCAGTTGGTAGTGAACACCAGGTAGTTACAAGTGAAAGTGTTGCAAGCGCTCCGGTGAATTCCAGTTGGTTGGGGGGGAGTCTGGCCTTTTTAGGCAAGAATTGGAAGCGCACTTTAATTTTGGCTGTTATTTTTACCGTTTTAGTGGGTAGTGTTTATTCGGCTTCGTTTCTGCCGCAGGCTATGCGCACCGGTTTTAATAAGAAAACTCTCAACACTATTATAAAACACAACAAAATTTTCATTAAGTTTCGTTACAACAGTAAAAAATTTAATCACCGTTACCAAAGTCCATATTGGGCGTGGCCTCTCTCTATACGCCCAGTCTATTTGAAGTACTCACATGAGCATAAGGATACGATTGCTTGTGTTATCTGTTTCGGTTCAATTGTTTTTTGGTGGCCTGGCTTAGTTTTTACCTTGGAGTTTTTCTGTCTGGGATGGCGAGAAAAGAAGTATATCTGGGCGTTTTTAGGGACGACATGGTTTTTAATGTGGTTTTTGTGGGCTTCTTCCACCGCAGGTGGCTTTATCTTCTATATGCTCCCCGGAATTCCAATAATGTCCATCGTTGTGGCCTGGGTGATGCATGATTGGTACAGGGAAGGATATTGGAAGATTGTGGCTGGATATCTTTCACTTTTGAGTGTAGCATTCATGCTCTATTATCCGGTGCTTTCATGTTTATCGGTACCTGATAGCTACTACCGTACCATTGTTCCACTCCTTTTCCGGCAGTGGCGTTAGACTCATATGAAAAGTAACAGTGCTGACAGTATGGAATCGGTGGAATGTGGACTCGAGGACGAGGCCGGTTCTGCATATGATGTAGATTGGAGTGAAGAACCAGAGGGAGAGGAACAGGAAACAACAAGCCCGGAGGTCCGTCGTTTCAAAGTAACCGCCTCTGAGGCGGGGGGTAGGCTGGACTTGGGGTTGAGTGAACTTATGTCCTGTTCACGTTCAAGGGTACAGAAGCTTATTAAATCTGGAAAGGTGACATGCTTGGGCAAGGTTATCGACAGCGGATCCTGTAGGCTTGAGCAGGGCCAAGTCCTTCAGGTTGAGCTGCCGCCTCTGGTACCTGCAGTGCCTCTGCCCGATCCGGACGTGCTTTTAGATATCGTCTACGAAGATGATTCTATTGTAGTTGTCAACAAGCAGCGTGGCTTAATCGTGCATCCCGGGGCGGGTGTAACCTCAGGTACACTAGTTAATGGTTTGTTGGCCCATTGTCACGATCTTTCCGGCATAGGTGGAGTGGAGAGGCCGGGCATCGTACACCGCCTAGATAAAGATACATCCGGCCTGTTGGTCGTTTCCAAAAACGATGCTGCTCACCTAAGTTTGTCGGAGCAGTTTGCCCAGCGTCAAGTTACAAAATATTATTTGGCTCTAGTTTACGGTGTTCCAGAGTCGGCCCATGGCCTTATTGAGCAGCCTATTGGTCGGCATCCTTCTGATCGTAAGCGTATGGCCGTATGTTCTCGAGGCAGGACGGCCAAGACGGAGTATCAAGTTTTAGAATCGTTCTTGGCTAAGTATGCTTGGTTAAAAATTCATCTTTTTACGGGCAGAACCCACCAAATTCGTGTGCACATGGCTTGGATTGGTCATCCTTTGGTGGGTGATCTGTTGTATAAACCCAGAAAAAATCCTTGGAACCTAGAAGGACAGGCCCTGCACTGCAATTATCTTAGCTTCCGACATCCTAAAACAGGTGCTGTGTTAGAGTTCACCGCTCCTGTGCCCACGGTGTTGCAGAACATTCTTACTGATTTGGGGGCAAAGGGATGAATATGGGTGACACAAAACAGTCTATGTTTTGCGTAGAATGTTTGGGAATACGTAAACTTCCGCCCTTTGGCAAGTGTGGCTGGGGTATGCTCATTTTGCTGTTGCTCTTTGCGGGATTCTTGCGTGGTTGGAGGTTGAGCGAGCCCTTCGAAAATGCCGGCGATGAACGCTACTATATAGAAGCTGCCTGTAGCTATTGGCGAGGTACTAAGGATTTAAATACGGAGCATCCACCGTTGGGGAAAATAATGATCGCTGATGGCATACGTTCTTGTATGTGGCTCCGTTCCAAAGGGTTTGACGTAAATAATGCCCTATGTGCCAGAGTCGTGCCCCTATCTTTTGGCATGGGTATTGTTTTGCTCACTTTTCTTTTGGGTTACAGGGTTAGTGGCGGTTCTCTAACTGTGGCCGAGCTGGCTACCTTTTTGGTTGCCACCGATTTTATGTCTATAACTTTTTCCCGACAGGCTGTGCTAGATCCGATATTGAGTTTTTGGGTGCTACTGGGATGCTTTTGCGGGTGGCTATATTTAGAGTCCAAAGACAGAGGCAGGGGGTCGTTTGTTTTAGCTTTAGCTTGTGCAGCCTCTTTTGCAATTGCTTTTTCCACCAAATGGATAGGTTTAGTTTGCGCAACTGTTACTTGGTTCTTTATGGTCTTTAGTTCCGGGGTTGGCTCCGCAAATTTCGCAGATGATGACAATTCGACTGATGGAATCATGGATACTAGTCTGCCGAGTACCAGCGCGGAAGCCAGCCAAAATATGGCTCTGTCGAAAACTTCACTTAAAAATGTGATTATTTCCGCAGGTGTTCTTTTCTGTCTATTTTTTACGGTTATTGCCTCGATCTATATTGTTTCCTATACCCCCCAGTTTTTGCGCGAAGGCTTCACGGTTTCCACAGTCAGTTCTATATTTAGTGAGTACATGAGATTTGTAACTTGGCGATATGGTAGCATGGATACAAGTGTTGCCTCACCGTTTTGGCTGTGGCCTCTAGGGATAAGGCCATTGTTCAGTAACGTGCATTACACGGCAAGATATGGTTACGTGTTGTTTCATGGTGGTTCCATAATATTTTGGTGGCCAGGATTTCTGTTTACGATCAAATACTTTATTACTGGAATTAAGCAGAAGCGTTTCAACTGGGTGTTTATAACATCTATTTGGTTGGCTAATTGGCTAATTTGGATTTTAGCCACAGGGGGTGGTTTTATTCATTACATGCTGCCAGGAATTCCCTTTATGGCAATTGTTATGGCTTGGGTTATAGAAAAATGGGCCCATGAACGGCGCCGCAAGCTTATAGGATTTTATTTCCTTATGCTTAGTACAGCATTGGCAATTTATTATCCAACTTTAACTTTTTTACCAATAAGAATTGACTTGTGCCCGATTTTGTTCCCATCATGGTTCATCAACCTACTGGCGCTTTTGCGGGCCGTGTTGTACGGTTAGTCTTGAAGTTACTTAAATTTGTGCTTTGTAACAAAGGAGTTGTTTTAAGTGGCAGATCAGAATCCTCTAGGAATACGTAAACTACC
>OMRK01000270.1 GCA_900313515.1 uncultured bacterium
CCTTCCTTTTCTTCTCTTTAGGCAGGAGTGCCTTCCCCGATAGCAGAAAAGCGGCGGCGTTATGGCATTATCTATTGGTATCACCGGTTTATCTCAGGCTGGAAAGTCAACTTTGTTCAGATCTTTAACTTGCGTATCTGAAGCTGATGTAAGCGGTCGCAAGCAGCCTTTGGCGCGGGTGGGTGTTCCCGATGCTCGCTTGTGGAAGCTTTCGGAAATTTTTAAGCCTAAAAAGACTACTCCAGCCACTGTCGATTTTTTGGACATGCCGGGTGGCGGCAGTTCTGGTTTGGGGTCCCAGGCGGTAGCAGAAATTCGCACCTCTACCCTGCTTTTAGAGGTGGTGCGTTGCTTTGCTCATCCCTATTTGGAGGGGATAGATCCGCTAGCCGATCTGGATTCCTTCGAAACCGAGCTTATGCTGGCCGATCTCAAGGTGGTTGAGGGCAAGCTGGAGCGAGCCAAGAAACTGGCTCCTCAGGAACGTGCCCTTTTAGAAGCGTTGTACAAGCCTTTGGAAGAGGGGGATATCCAGGGGGTTCCCGAGCTCAATGAAGAGGAAAAGAAGCTCCTCTCCGGACTGGGACTTTTGTGCATTAAACCGCGCATTGTGGTAGCCAATATTTCCGAAGATGATATCACCGATGGCGGTTCCTTCTTCAGGCAAGTTGAGGAAGTTTGCCAAAAGAAGAGTACACCTTGTCTGGCTATATCGGCCGATATCGAATCCCAACTTGCTGATCTTGCTCCCGAGGATCGTCCAGAGTTTATGGCCGATTTGGGCATTAAGGAGAGTGGGTTGGATCGTCTGATCACTATCTGCTACAAGAAGTTAGGTTTGCAGACCTTCTTCACCGCCGGTGAAGACGAGTGCCGAGCCTGGACTACCAAGGTCGGCGCCAAAGCCCCCGAGGCTGCTGGTGAAATTCATACCGATCTTCAGCGTGGCTTTATTAGGGCCGAAGTCATCGACTATCCTACCTTTATGAAGTGCGGTACCCTGAATGTAGCCAAAGAGAAGGGCCTGTTGCGCGTAGAGGGCAAGGAGTACGTGGTTAAGGATGGCGATATTTTAAATATTCGCTTCAATGTTTAGCCTTCGGTTATCTTTATGCATGTTCCTACTGTAGTTTATCCTGGCCATAGTTACCCGCTGGGAGCCTCATGGATGGGCAACGGCGTAAATTTTGCCGTTTACTCTGAGAGTGCTACTCTAGTTACGCTCTGCCTTTTTGATGAGCACGGCCATGAGGTCAATAATATCAATCTGCGCTGGAACGATGAAGGGGTGAGGCACTGTTTTTTGCCCGAAGCTCGCCCCGGTCTGCGTTACGGTTACCGCGCCCAAGGTGTCTTTGCGCCCGCTCGTGGTCTTTATTTCAATCCCAAGAAGTTGCTTCTGGATCCCTACGCCAAAGCTGTGGATGGATGTTTAGGGTGCCGCGACGAGCTTTTCGGTTACAAGAAATACAGTCGCACTGGTGGCAACGGTCGAAACCGTGACGATTTTACCCGTTCCTTCGATTCTGGGCGCCGCACCGATCCTCTCGATAGCGATGCTCGAGACAGTGCCCCTTATATGCTAAAAAGTGTGGTCGTGGACGATACCCAGTTCTGCTGGGAGGGAGATAAGCCTCTGCAGATTCCCTTGAATGAGACTGTTATCTACGAGATGCACGTCAAGGGATTTAGCAAACTGAACGAGCGTATCCCAGCTCCACTGCGCGGCACCTACAAGGGGCTAGCCCATCCCGCTTCTGTAAGTTACCTCAAAGAATTGGGCATTACGGCTGTGGAACTTCTGCCCGTTCATCTCTCCGTGAGCGAGGGTCGCCTAACAGATATGGGGCTTAGCAATTATTGGGGATACAACAGCCTGGGCTTCTTCTGCCCTGATCCTCGTTTTAGCTCGGATTCCGATGTGGTCAACGAGTTTAAGTTCATGGTTAAGGAACTGCACCGCAATGGCCTGGAGGTCATTTTGGACGTGGTTTATAACCACACAGCCGAGCAAGGCAACGATGGCCCTCAGCTCTGTTATCGTGGCCTAGATAATTCCAACTATTATCGCCTAGAGCCTCAGTGTTGCCATATCTACCATAATTTCACCGGCTGCGGTAACAGCATAAATACTACAGCTCCGCGCACCTTGCAGTTGATTATGGACAGCCTTCGCTACTGGGTGGGGGAAATGCATGTAGACGGTTTCCGCTTCGACTTGGCTACCACGCTGGCTCGTTCCGGATTTAATAACGAATATAATCGTTACTCGGGCTTTCTGAGTGCCGTGGCCCAAGATCCGCTTTTGGGGCGCACTAAGCTGATTGCCGAACCTTGGGATTGCGGCCCGGGCGGCTACCAGGTGGGC
>OMRK01000269.1 GCA_900313515.1 uncultured bacterium
ACTGCGCTGTAGAAGTCTCTCCAGGCTGAACCTCCACCGGATTGTCAATCTGAGTGCCAGGCTGTTCAAGTATCCCCTGCTTACTGGGAGTTGTTGCCGTGGCACTGACTTCAGTTTTGGCCGGACGATTGCTCAGCTTGGAGATGCGCAGCTCTCGAGCCGCTCCATCCCATTGGTTAGGTATGTTGAAAGTCTTCAAAATCGGGCGCAAAGGGATAACTGTGTCCGAACCTATTTTGCGGGCAGTACCGGCAACCGTGGCGCTGTAGCCAACTTTGATCCCGCTGGGATCTATCACGTAGGAATCATCCACGGGGAAGTAAAGGATCTGCTTGCCCCGACTTACCTGAACAACTTGTTTAACGTTATCCCAGACAACATCTAAGCCTGCTGCCTTGGCTATCTTGGGAGATCCCCAGATAGTCCCATCCACCATGGACGGTTCAATGGGCCATTCACTCTGACGCTCACGCCCCACCGAAACAGTAACTCCGCCCACGTAAAGTTCCTTGCAAAGTCCATCGGCTTTGGCAAAATAATCCAGATCACTGGGATCTACCACCAGCCCGACCTTATCTAAGGCGTTTGAGGTAGACTGGCGCGGCCCGCTTTGGCCGTAGACATCGGGATAAGCCACCACATAATATCTATCGTTATTGTAATCACAGCCAGCTTTAGCCACCTCATACTCAATGCGCACCGGCCACCCGACCTGAACCTTGTCAAAAAGCTCGTGTACAGAATCGGGATACATACGCATGCAACCATGTGAGGCAGCCTGACCGATAGACATGGGCGAATTGGTTGAATGCAGACCAATACCGGGCGCACTCAGGCCTATCCAGCGATCTCCTAATGGGTTGGAAGGACCAGCTGGCACAACTTCCTCTCCCATATTGGCCCACTCCGGCGGGAACCAGGCTGGATCTTTGGTACGTGCCTCTATAACAAAATTGCCTTGCGGTGTCTGAAACCTGCCGGACTGACCTATAGCCACAGGATAAAACTTTTCAAAGGCTCCATTGCGGAAAAGGTAAACTCCACGCTCGGGCAAATTTACTACCAGCCCATTACTGGGCGGATTCTTGGGCAAAATCCGCCGACCGGGGATAATAAGAGAAGTTCCCGGTGCGACATTGATATTGTTGGGATCACGACCATTAGCAAAGGCTATATGCTCTATGGCCAGCCCATATTTTTGCGCGATTGAGTATATACTCTCACCGCTTTGCACCACATGCGTGCGATCCTTCCCTACAACCTCACGCCAATAATCACCTGCCTCAGCTGTATAGGAGCACCACACAACCACGGAAGCGGCACAAACGGTACAAACAAGTTTAGATAAATAGCTGCACATCTCTGCCCACATTTTTTGTTATATCAAGGTTCAAATCCTTCGTAACGAGATTTTTCAGATACCTTGACAGAATAAGTTATCCCGTATCAATTTTCAAAATAGTTTTCATCAAGACCGTTACTCTCCTTGCTTAAGTCACAGGAGCATAAGGAAATTGTTCCAAATAGGTAACCCGCTTAGTTAGCAGGAATCCTAACAAACACTCAAAAGGCTTACTAAAGTATCATCCGGATAATTAGAGGAATACGATCCTGGAGGAATTCCCTTGTCGTCCTTATCTGAAAACAATTCTCAGCCAACTCTTCATCGTCCCCCGTCTCCTTTATACAAGGAACTAAAGAAAAAGGGGCGCATTTTCCCAGCTCAGCCTGGTATCTTAGAGATCGATTACGATACTGGTCTTTTTGGAATTGAGTTCCCCACCGGCGGCGGTTCTGCTTTAGAAACCGAATTAACCCGTACCAGCCGCCATTTTCCTTTGGCCGGTGTGGAGAAGTTCCAGCAGCCTTCCGAGGAAAGCGATGAAACTGGTTGCAAAGTCTTCTACTTCGACTCTTCAAGCAGCAATGCCCGTGGCTCTGGCGAGCTCCACTTCGTGCAGGCTAGCGGTCACAAAAAGGTGAACTCCATGAAAATAAGGCTTGAGGTCGAATAGCAGGTTGGCAATAACTCAGCCAACTACCTGCGCTTACGGAGAATAAGCAATATGCTGAATAATGAGTTTAGTTTAGCCAGCGGTCAGCTTCAGTCAGAAGATGGGGAACAGCTCACGTTAGCCTCTGTTCCCGAATTGGCTCCCGGAAGCGAAGAATTAGCCATCACCAAGGTTATCTACAACCAGCTTAAAGAACAGAACTGCCTGCTTCCAGGTGAACGCGAGAGCGTAGCTTATCGTCTGGCCGAGATCATGATTAGCGCTAAGAACCTGTATCTCGAGGTCCTTCCACGCTTGACCGACAGCAAAAAGTATGCTGTGGATACAGAAGAAGCTTCACAATCGGAGGGCGACGCAATTCCAACGTCAACAATCTCGTGCACCTGCGAGGAAGAAGCGTCTGATTTGGAGGAAGATCAAGAATCAGAAATTGCCCCCATTGTAGATCCGCCTATTTTCAACGAATTAGCCGGTGCCCGCATGGCCTTTATCCATCTGCGCGACCTTATGGCCGATTTCGATGAGGCTTTTATGGAGGCTATGGCTTCCCAGCGTGAAGCCGATGGCAACAAAGATAAGCTGGAAGCGCCAGATTTTGATTACGAGTATGAGGAATAAGCTTTGATCTCCGGCAATACACCGGAATCCTTTCACGAAATCTCCAACAGTGAGAATCTCTGGCTAGACTTAGATGAATGGGAAGCCAGCTGCCCTGCGCCATACAGCCAGGAACTCGGCAACCAGGAACCTCCTCCGACGCCAGAGGCCATCCGCTCCAGAGCTCTGGATACTTTGAAGCGCGTTTTCGGTTACAATTCTTTCCGCGGCCTCCAAGAAGAAATTATTCTGCACTTGGTGCAGGGCAACAGTGCCGTAATACTTATGCCAACTGGTGGCGGCAAATCACTTTGCTACCAGATCCCTTCTATTCTTCGCCGCGGGACCGGATTGGTAATTTCCCCTCTCATTGCGCTTATGCAAGATCAGGTGGAGGCTTTGCGTAGCAACGGAGTGAGAGCAGCTTTCTTAAATTCTGCTCTAAATTCTGAGGAAAGTAGGAGAATCTGTAGCCAAATATACAGAGGTAGCCTGGATCTCCTGTACGTATCTCCAGAGCGGGCCATCATGGATGGCTTTTTGAAAATGCTGCAATCCTGTCCGATCTCCCTTATTGCCATAGATGAAGCCCACTGCGTTTCCCAGTGGGGGCACGATTTTCGCCCCGAATACACCCAATTAATTAAGCTACACAATTTTTTCCCACAAGTTCCCTGGGCAGCCCTAACCGCTACAGCCGATGAAGTTACCAGGAATGATATAATCACCCACCTCGGCCTAAACGAAGCTAAGCGTTTCGTTACCAGCTTTGATCGGCCCAATATTTTTTACAC
>OMRK01000267.1 GCA_900313515.1 uncultured bacterium
ATTTATGGCTTCTTCAGAAAAGATTCGCATTGGGGTTATGACCAGCGGCGGCGATGCACCGGGAATGAATGCTGCCATTCGAGCTGTGGTCAAGAGTGCCATCCGTGGCGGCGCGGAGGTATATGGCATTTTTGACGGCTATATGGGGCTGCAACATCCGGAAAAAGGCATTGTGAAAATTTCTACAGATGCGGGGACGGTTCGCCTATCTTCGGAGAAGGGCATTATAGAGTTGTCGCCAGAGCAGGGTACGGCCAGGTTGTCCTCCTCTTTTGCCAGTGGCATTTTGAGTCTGGGAGGAACCGTTCTAGGTACGGCTCGCTGTAAGGAAATGATGACCGCCGAAGGACGGCGCAGGGCTATCAAATCTTTGGCCTCTCTGGGGATTGATCGTTTAGTCTGCATAGGTGGCGATGGTTCCTTGACCGGTGCGGAGACTCTGCGCACCGAGTGGCAGGATTCTATTAAAAGTCTGATAACCGACGGTTTGCTACCAGAGGATACTTTGACCAAGCATCCTTATTTGAGTGTGATTGGTTTGCCGGGCACTATCGACAATGATTTATGTGGATCTGACATTACCATAGGCGCCGATACTGCCCTGCACCGTATCGTGGATGCCGTAGATGACATCTTTAGCACGGCCGCCAGCCACCAGCGTACCTTTGTGGTGGAAGTTATGGGGCGCCATTGCGGATATCTGGCCGTTATGACTGGCTTGGCCACCGGCGCGGAGTGGATTTTAATTCCCGAGGATCCTTGCCGCGATGGTTGGGAAAACGATATGGGCGAAGCTCTGGCCAAGGGGCGGGCCGCCGGTAAGCGGGCCGGTATTGTAATTGTTGCCGAAGGTGCTCGCGACGTTCATGGCAATGCCATCACCGCCGCCGATGTGCAAAAGATCCTTTCCGAGCGCATGGGGGAGGATGCCCGCGTTACCATCTTAGGCCATGTGCAGCGCGGAGGTGCTCCTTCGGCTTACGACCGCAATTTGAGCAGCATACTGGGCTACGAGGCCGTTAAAGTAGCCATGCAGGATAGGGTTGATCCCTCTGTCGTTTTGGGAATGTGTGGCAATAGGCCCACTTCTGTACCCTTAATGCAGGCGGTGGAAGATACCCACAAGGCTCAGGCTGCTTGCATTTCCGAACACGGCAATGGCGCCTTAGCTTTGCGTAGCCATTCTTTGGCTCTTTCCTATAAACTCTTCCGGGTGGTCAATTCCACCAAGATCCATAAAACTATTGAGCATCCTAAGCGCATAGCTGTTATTCATTGCGGTGCCCCTGCACCCGGCATGAATATGGCGGTGCGCACCGTTACGCGTTTGGCTATAGCCAAGGGGCACGAGGTGGTGGCTATACGCGGCGGTTTTGCTGGTCTTGTGCGTCCCAATTTCCGGCCTTTGGACTGGATGGACGTTTCCGGCTGGGCAGGTATGGGTGGAGCAGAGATCGGCACTGGTCACGTTATCCCCAAGGGGCCCGAACTTTACATGGTGGCTAGAGCCATTGAAGATAGCAAGATCGATGCCTTGATTATGATCGGCGGCTGGTCTGGCTATCAGGCCGTTTACTCGCTTTACAGGGAGCGCACCAATTATCCCACCTTCAACATTCCCATGATCTGCATTCCGGCTTCCATCGATAACAATCTACCCGGCAGTGAGTTCAGCATAGGCGCCGACACAGCTCTGAATAGCATTGTCAGTGCCGTGGATAAGATTAAGCGCTCGGCTGTGGCCAATAAACGGGTCTTTTTGGTGGAGGTGATGGGCTACGAGTGTGGTTATCTGGCTCAGATGAGCGGCTTAGCCTCTGGAGCCGAGCGCATTTATTTGCATGAAAGGCCCAAGGAAGCTGCTGATATTTTGGCCGACATTAACGAGCTCAAGGAACAGTTCGCCCACAAGGGACGCACCGTGGCCCTCATTATCAACAATGAGCGAGCCAATCCTGTCTACAATACTGGTGTTCTGCGGGCCATGTTTGAGGCTGAAAGCGGCGGCTATTACGACGTGCGCCAGGCCATTCTGGGACACATGCAGCAGGGTGGCGATCCTACTCCGTTTGACCGTACCCTGGCGGCCCGACTCTCCGATGCTGCGGTTAACAAGCTCATGGAGCTCTTCGACGAGGGTTCTACCGCTTGCGGCTTTGTAGGAACCGAGCCGTCCGGCAGCAGCTTCTATGGCTTCCACGATTATGAGCTTATGATAGACGATAAGTATCGCCGTCCGCGTAAGCAGTGGTGGTTGGAGTTTGGCAAGGTTAATGATGATCTGGTGTAGGCACTTGGCGATGGAGGATGGCTTATTCGCAGTTCGCGCTTGACGAGCTGCGGGGGGGGGGACGCAGGCGTTAAGGCGCTGCAGGAGGGGAATCCGGCCTCTACTGAATTGGGCATCATGTTGTTGAACGGTGTGACCTCGCAGCGCTATGGCGTTGTGGTTAACTAAAGAAAAATCCCCTGTCTTGCGGAGTTTAATCGCTTTAGACAGAGGATTTTTTTGTGCCTTAAGCTTCACCCAACAGGCTAGAGGAGAGGGGGGGCTCTCACTTCTAAAGGCTTACACGGGCTTGCCCGAGCCTCAGTTCAAGGCTTGGTCCCCGGCTGTTAAGAGTGCGCAACAATTGGTTCGCTTCCGTATTTAGTATAAAAGTTTAAAAAGTGGCACAAGTCGCATTTTAAAAGGGTTTGGCCGCCCGGGGGCGGCCAGATTTAAGGATTAGTCGGTTTTATTTAGCCAATGTAGGCTTCCGCCTGTTGGATATTGCAAAGGGTCCAGTCGAAGGTGCCCTGGGTGATCTTGGTGTCGCAGTAAGCGCAGACACCTGACATAGCCACGTTCAGTTTGGCGCCGCAGTTGGGGCAATGGTTGTTGTCAGGCCTTTGAGCTTTTTCCTGGAAGTTGGAGCTGCGGATGAAGGTCCAGTATTCGCTGAATCTCTTGCTCTTGCGATCTGAGCCACCGACAACTCTGTTAGTGTTAAGGTTTATAGTGTAATCTTTGGCTGACACTATGAAGCGCACGGTGATTATATCGTAGAAAGCATCCCTGGATATCTTGACTACTTCCAGGCTTTCTATTTTGATGTCTTCGATTTTGTTGCGCAGGTTTGAGGCTCGGTAATTATCCAGCCAGAAGCTGTGATTGCCGAACATATAATCGGTTTCGTAAGGACGGACGTCTTCCCAGCGGTCGTTACTCCAAGCCGACTGCAAGTTATTGAATATGTATTGCACACGGTTAGAGAAATCCTGAAGATTGAAGTTGGGATGGCGCTGGGTCAGGCTGCGGTAAGCTGTAGGCAGGTTCTCGGAACGCACGGTAGGTACGGTGGCGCCGTATTCATCTTCACTACCTAAGTGCACCGAAATGGGGGGATTTTTGGTCAATAGCTGCTTGAAATCGCTCAAAACCCAGGCGAATTGGCCATTTTTAACTCGCTCGCCGCAGTGTGAGCAGGCACCGCTGGCGTTGTCTAAGCCAGCCGTGGAGCCGCAATGCGGGCAGGCAAAGGAAGATATTTCCTTAGGCCCTTGCGAAAGCACGCCCAGTTCACGGGATAAGGTGAGACGGTCTTTAGCCAAGTAGATATTTTCACGCCCTGAAGAATTTGTAGCCCGGTAGTTGGCCTCAATGTTTACAGTAACCTGAAGCTTTTTAGCTGCGGTATTTACGCGGGCGTCGGTAATATTGATGCTACCCACAATGACGTTATCGATTTTTTGAGCACCGTAGGGGACATTGGAGCGAAGGGTTGCTTTAACCGAATCGCTTACGTAGTAATCTACGCCGGAGAAGTTGTCGAAGCGGCCATTCTGGATTCTGGTATAGAGACCGCTCACAAAGTCTAAGAAGAGCGGCTCGGAGAAATTGGCATCCTCACTGTGCAACAGGCGCACGGCTGCGGCGTTAAATTCCGAGTCGTTGTTGATCTCGTTGTAGCTGCCATTCCCGGATTGCCAGTAAAATTCGTAGCTGTACGCAGGGCTGCTGGAGCCTTTCTTTAAAAATCTTGAGCATAAGATCAGAATCCAAACGAAAGCAACAAAAGCGAAACAACTCGCTATAAAAGCGCAGACGAAGACGGCGAAGGCCTCCCCCTCCTCGCTTGAGTGGAACTCATAGTTGGTTGAATAGCTTCCGTGCGGTGAGCTGTGATACGTAGAGTGGCTTCTGTACGACGAGTGACGGCGTGAAGAGCTGCTTCTGAATGATGAGCTGCGGTGCGAAGAGCTGCTGCGGCCACCATGGTAGCTGTGACCGCCTCCAACCCTACCCCAGGCATATTCTTGCTCCATAAAGCA
>OMRK01000265.1 GCA_900313515.1 uncultured bacterium
CCCCCCCTCCCCTGGAATCTACACTCAAAGCCTATTTGGCCGGATCTTCTCCCAAAGCATAGCGCAAAACACCATCAACCCCATACCTAGATTCTAAATTTAGATAATCTCTCAGGCCCATACTGTAGTCACTCAATTTGGGATTTCGGCTCTTATTGAGCATACTATTGATCTGATCCTGACGATGCAAAGCCTTGTTAACCTTGTAAGCCACCCACTCCGCAAAACCTTCCCTTTGCCGCAAAGTAAGCCTAAGGAAATTGGTATTGTCATTCTGCCAAACATGGCCTAATTCGTGGACCATCACAGTTAAACAATCTTCGGCAGGAAGCCCTTGCAAGATATATACACGATGTTGACACTGCCAACCGCTACCAGTTCCGGCTTTGTTAGTCAAGGTGAGTCCCAGCAGGGAAGGCTCATCACTCTGCTTTCCCATTAACTTTACCTGTTCCACATGCCGTCGCTCAATGGTGGGCTGATCCACTATGTAAGGGACCGGATGGGCTCTTTCCACATTTATCTTGGGACTTACGCACTTAGTTATCAGCTCTTTAGCTTTAGCAAAGTACATATCAAGCTGCCTTTGATCATTTACCGGATTTTTAGAGTGCTCTTGGCAGGAGCGACGGCCATCGGAAAAGATCAAGCCACCTTCAGCGATAGGCCTATGACATATAAAGCAGTGAGGTAACTCGGAATCTTTGCTACAGTAATCGCAGACAAACGCACCATCTTCGTAAGTTATGCAATGCTCACCCAGCGGGATCAAACGGCCACAGGATGAACATCTGGGAGCTTTTTTATTGTAGCACTGCTGACATATGCACTCTCCCGTGGAAGATTTACAGTAAACACCTTCAATCTTATTACCACATACAGAACACATAGGCGCACTAGACGCACATTTAGAGCACAGTAGGTGATTCCCATCGAAGGAAGATGAGACATTCACCGGCCCACCACACTTAGAGCAAACTCTTCTTGCGTTCTGAGACGCAGCAGTACCAGCGACAGACCAAAGGCAAATCAGCACCAAAAGCAAAGCTAACAGGCCTCGCCTGCCATGCCCTACCGCGGCTTTAAAATTTAATTCTTCCATACTAGCGCCTCTCTCTGGCCCTCTTTCCGGCCAAATACTCACCATATATGGTGTCTACATAATATTGCGTCTCTGCGTAAGGTGGCACTCCTCCATACTCCAGAACGGCTCCTGGACCGGCATTGTAAGCAGCTAAAGCCAAAGGCACGCTGTTAAAGCGTTCAAGCTGAGAGGCCACATAACGGGTACCGGCAGCTATATTCTGCTCAACATCGAAAGCATCAGAAATTCCCAGGCTGGACGCTGTATCCGGCATAAGCTGCATAAGGCCCTGAGCACCAACTGGAGAGACTGCTGTAGGATTAAAATTGGACTCATGACGTATGAGGATTTCAATAAGCAGAGGATCGACTCCCCAAATTTTAGCATTGCGCAGAATAATGGGGTTTATGTCAACCTGCACCCATTCACGACTCTTTTGCTTGGGATTGTTGGGATCCCAGCCATAGTAGCTTACCCAGTTTGGCTGGCGCTTATCAGCATTAAAGGTAGCAAAAGCCCAGTTATCGTTGTAGGCAGGCCTACTAGGGGGAAACTTGTAAACTTCTTCATACTGGGGCGGGGCAAACTCAAAGGTTCCATCGGGGCGCCGGTTAATGCTAGCTTCCTTTTTCAGTTTCCTCTTACTGGAGGAGTTAGCCCTAACTGAGGCGGCATGAGAGCTGCTCTTAGCTACAGCCGCCCCATCTACTTTGGTCGTCGGGGAGCCACCAGTCTTCTTTTTGGAATTCAGAGGAGCGGCCTTGGGATAATTCCCACCATCGGCATCCCTACGACCAACCCTACGCGTACGACGACTTCCACGAGAAACAGGATAACTGTTCTCTATTACGGTAGAGCCACCGCGATTACGTATACTGTTTAAATAGGCATCGTTGGCCTCATTAGTGTAAACCACTTCCTTCTGACCATTTACCGTACGCACCTTGGCCTTTATACTATCGGCCTGTACCGCTCCCGCTGGAATCAGAAGACATAGACTCAACAAAAAACAGCTGCTTATCCTTATAAAACATTTCATAGGTTGCATATATTTCCAATAACCAATAAATATTATCGTCAGCCCTA
>OMRK01000275.1 GCA_900313515.1 uncultured bacterium
CGCTTAGCATCCTCCTGCTTTTCGCGCTGACGACGCCTATCGTAGCTGCTACCGTTGAAAATTCGGGCGGCTAACTTCTCCGCCTGCACCTCCTCAACCTTACGGCGCAACTTGCTACTCACATGACCACGCTTATCCATGAGCTTGAAGATCTGCCCATCCACAAAATAGTGAATGAGTAAAGGCACGGGACGGTAGGAAGATTCCACCAGAGAGGTAGGACCATGAACCTTGTTCATCCAGGCGCAGAGATCCTTGGCGTTGGCGACTGTGGCCGATAAGGCAATTAATTGAACTTTGGCAGGCGAATAGATGACCAGCTCTTCCCAGACCGTGCCGCGATCGGGATCGTTCATGTAATGGCACTCATCCACAATCACCGCTTCCACGTAGGTAAGATTGGAACGCAGATCCCCTAAAACCGTGCCGTAAAGCATATTACGGTAAACTTCCGTGGTCATTACCACAATGTAGGCGTTGCGATTAATGGAGATGTCACCGGTCAGGAGGCCAACCTTATCTTCGCCGTACATGGCCCGCAAGTCGGAGAACTTCTGGTTGGACAAAGCTTTAAGTGGCGTTGTGTAAAAGCAACGCTTGCCACGCTTTAAGGCCCGGCGGATGGCATATTCGGCCACCACAGTTTTTCCCGATCCGGTAGGAGCACAGACAATGGTGCTTTCGCCCCGGTCTATGGCATTTATAGCCTGGATCTGGAAGCGGTCCAGCTCGAAATTGAAAAGTTCCTTTACATCTAAAACCGGCTCAGCCAAGGGCACTTCCGGCTCCTCTTGGCGAGCTCGCTTTTCGCGCTTTTCATGCTTTGCCCGCTTCTCGGGAACCTCTTGGGATGGCGACGCCTTCTCTGCGCCTTCTGCCTGCTTTGTGCCGTTGTCCACATCCGCCACCCCCTCGGTTGGCTCTGCACTGCGCGTCAGTCGATCTGCCTCTTCCGAGGAAAGCTCTGTGCCTTCTATCGTTTCCTCTGACACGGGATGCCCTGCACACTCCGCCACTTCTTCTGCAGTTTCTCCAAGCTCTTCGCTCGTCGCCTGGGTGTTCTCATTGCTCTGAGCGGCCTTCTCAACCGGATCGACGCCTGCCGGCTGAACTGCACCACCATCCGCAGTTTCGACTATTCCAACAGTAGCTTGAGCTTCCAACTCTAAGCCTTCATTTGGCTGGCCGATGTCGCTGGGAGTAATCTGCTCTTTCTCAGTTGACTGATCTGCACAGCTATCAGCCTCCTGCCCACCTGCGACTTCCAACCGGGGCGCATCCTGAGGGCATTCAGAATTTAAAGCGCTATCGCCAATTAGATCGACAGAACTTTCCAACTGAGCCGTGCCAATGGATGCTTCGGCATTATCAATAAGATCAATATTCGAGTGCGGCTCAGCCGAGCTTTCCACAGGAGGAGCCCCAATATCTTCAGCAGTGCAAGAAATAGTAGGCTCCGCGGTTGTAGGGGCTGCTTTTTCAGTACACGCTGATTCAGCCAAGGCACAGGCCTGGGCCAACGCACTAGGGTCACCGAATTTGCTGATGATGTCAGTTCCATCTTCTGGATCTAAGATATTAGGAATATCCACCGATTTTTCTGCCAGAGCTAAGAGATCGGTAACGTCTCCAGCTTCTGTTTCGGCCTCAGCCTCAACTATAAAAGGGGCGGTCTCTGCTTGTAATCTGGGGGTCGACTCGACTCGCTCCGGAAGAGAAGCTAAAGGCAAAATGGATGCATGCAGTTCGGCGAAAGGCTCTTTCCCGCTCTCCAAGGTTCTGTTTTCCGGGGGTTCGGCATAAAAAACTTCCGTCAAATCCTCAACCTCAGAATTGTCCTCGATCATTTCCAGCATGATGGAGGGCTGCTGGAGCATTCCTTTGGCCTCACGGGGAGCAGCCAGGATGCCATGCGGGGCGCGAGAAGCGGGCAGACTCTTTAAAGCCGAAGCTCCAGATGCTTCTGGAAGGCCTGCCACACCATCCGGGCTCACCGGCAGCTGTGCTGTCGCACAACAATTATTCTCTTCGTTGTTAATTCCCATTTCTTAAACCTTATATCCCAATCCAAAAGTTTTCCCCCGCCCCGAAACGTGCGACCCCTAAAAGCCGCCCTCAAGCTCATTCTGATTCCGATCGGCCTAAGCCAGGTTGTTAGCCAGCCAATGTTCCGTTTCTTCTACGCTTCTTCCACAACGCTTGCTGTAATCTTCAACTTGATCCCGGCCAATTCTGCCCAAGGAGAAATAGCGGGCTTGAGGAGCAAAAAAGTATAAACCGCTCACCGAATTGGCTGGATACATGGCACAACTATCGGTAAGGTTAAGCCCTATCCGGCGCTCGGGCTCCAGAAGTTGCCAGATTACCTTCTTAAGTGTGTGATCCGGGCAGGCTGGATAACCTGGAGCGGGTCGAATACCGCGGTGACGCTGCAGGAGCAGATCTTTGACCGTTTGCCCAGCCGGATCGGTCAAGCCGCACTGAGTGCGCACGAGCTTGTGCAGGTAAAGAGAAGCCGCCTCGCAGAGCCTGTCCGCCAAAAAACCGGCCATTATGGCGTGGTATTCGTCGTTATTTTCCTCGTAACTAGCCCTGAGTTTTTCCAGGCCAAATCCTGCCGACACGGCAAATACACCCAACCAGTCCCGGCAACCGACCTCGCAAGGAGTTACAAAATCTGACAAAGCCAGGCAAACCTCCACATCTCCGCGCTGCTGGCGCAGGGTGGGAATGATAAACCGCGGCTCAGAATCATTTACATTCTCGTAAAGCAATATGTCATTACAGCGACCCTGGGCAGGGAAAAGGCCGTATACGCCGCGCACCTTCAAGGCCTGAGTCTTAACAATGTATTCCAGAATACTGCGCCCGTCTTGGTACAGTTTAGCGGCCTGAGCACCCTGCTCCTGATCCTCAAGAATCTGCGGATAAGCCCCATTGAGGCCCCAAGCCTTGAGTAGCTCACCCCAATCGATGTACTGGACAAGATCGGCCAGATTAAAGTCTATGCTTTTTACACCGGGATCTTCAGGATGGATAATGTCGGTGTCCGCCTGCCAGTGGAAACGTGGAGCCAGTTCTTGAGCCTGCTCAAAGGTGCGCAGCTTCAAATTTTCCATGCGGGTTTGCCATTCCAAGCCTAATTTCTGCTGCTCCTCGCGCACTTTAGCAATGTAAAGATCACGGGTTTCCTTGTTCAAAAGGTTATTGACAGATTCTGTCACTAGAGAAGCATCAGCAATTCTGATCACCACACCACTGTAGTGAGGTGCAATTTTGACAGCTGTATGCACAGGAGAGGTAGCTGCACCGCCCACTAATACGGGAATACGTATGCCAGCATTCTCTAAACTTATGATCACATTTATGATCTCATCTAGTGAAGGAGTGATAAGTGCGGAAAGGCCTAAAAGTTGAGCATCTGTTTCCTTGATCTTTTGTACAATAGCTTCGGCCGGAACCATGACTCCCAGGTCCTCAATCTGAAAACCGTTGCAGCCAAGCACCACTGAAACAATATTTTTACCTATGTCATGCACGTCGCCCTTAACAGTGGCCATAATGATCCGACCACGCAAGTTATCTCCCTGGGGCGAATCCTTAAAATAAGGCTCAAGACACGCGACTGCTTTTTTCATGACCCTGGCACTCTTAACCACTTGAGGCAAAAACATTCGACCAGCACCAAAAAGCTCGCCCACCTCGTGCATACCGCCCATAAGTGCCTGCTCTATGATATCTATAGGGCGCATGCCACTTTCAGCAGCTTCTTTAATGTCTTCTTCTAAATAATCGGTAAAGCCGCGCACCAGGGCCGTCTTCAGACGCTCCGCCACCGTTGCCGCCCGCCAACTGTCATGCTCGGTCACGCTCTTGGCGGCAGTGTCACCACGGTGCTTCTCGGCTACTTCCAGTAAGATTTCAGCCGCTCCGGGATGTGTATTTAGGATAGCATCCTCAACCGCTTGGCGCAAATCGGGGGCTAACTCATCGTAATTTCTGAGCAAACCGGCATTAACTATGCCCATGGTGAGACCGGCCCGACAGGCATGATGAAGGAACACGCTGTGCATGGCCTCTCTAGCCGGGTTGTTACCGCGCAGAGAAAAGGAAACGTTGCTCACACCGGCGTTGGTCATAACTCCCGGCCAACGGCTATTTACGTAGGCTGTCGCCTCAATAAAATCACGCCCATAATTAGCGTGGCTTTCTATTCCTGTGGCTACCGCCAGTACGGCCAGATCGATGACAATTTCTCTGGGCGAAAAATGCAACTCTTCAAGCAGAATGTGGCAAATTCTATCTACAATTTCCCGCTTGCGGGCCAGCGTATCACCCTGCCCCTTCTCATCAAAGCACATGGCCACCGTGAGTCCACCCAGGCGCCTAATTTCTTTGGCCCGACGCTTAAATTCTGCCTCTCCCTCCTTGAGAGAAATGGAGTTGACCAGACTGCGCCCGGCCAGACACTTTAAGCCAGCCTGCAACACTTCCCAGTGGGAACTGTCTATCATAATAGGCACGGCGGCAATGTCGGGCTCCGCTGTCAGAAGACGCAAAAAATGCTGCATGACCTCTACGGTGTCGTGCATAGCGTCATCCAGGTTGATGTCCAGCACATTAGCTCCGTTTTCCACCTGGCGGCGGGCAACAGCTATAGCTGCCTCATAATCACCATTCCGAATTAAACGGGCAAACTTAGCCGACCCCGAAAGGTTGCAACGCTCACCTATAAAGGTAAGAGCCGAACCACTGTTGCCATGTCTTTGAGCGGCCTCGTTCGGCTGCCGACTCTTCCTGGCCTGGACCGCCTCGACCTCGCCTCCTGCGCTGACAGAGCCCTCTGCCTCAACTCGGGAATCTAACGCGCCCATTTCCAGGCGATCAGAGCCAGCAATGCGGTAAATTTCCAATCCAGAAAGCAAGGCTGGCATGGCCTGATTGTCAGGGATGGGGCGCGGCTTGAGGTCTTTTAGGGCCTCGGCAATGGCCCTGATGTAGTCCGGTGAGGTGCCACAGCAACCGCCAGCCAAGTTGAGCCAGCCAACTTTGGCATATTCAGCCAGAACCGAGGCCATGTGCTGGGGTGTTTCATCGTAGCCACCGTTGGCATTTGGTAAACCTGCGTTAGGATAACAGCTGACGGCACAGTTCACCATTCCGGACAAAAGGCGCAGGTACGGCCGCATTTCTTCGGCGCCCAAGGCGCAGTTGATACCCATAAGCATAGGATGGGCATGGGCAATGGAAGCCCAGAAGGCTTCCAGCGTCTGACCGCAGAGCGTACGTCCCGATTTATCGGCAATAGTAACTGAAATCATCAGTGGCAGCCTTCGGCCGGTCTGTTCTGCGGCTAAATCTAGCGCATAAATAGCGGCTTTGGCATTGAGCGCGTCAAAGATGGTCTCCACCAAGAAGAGATCCACTCCGCCCTCCTGCAGAGCCAAAATTTGCTCTAAATAAGCCTCGGCCAATTCATCGAAGCTTAAGTTGCGCCGAGCAGGATCGGCGGCATCGGGAGACATGGAAAGCGTTTTGCCGGTGGGCCCGATAGAACCAGCAACCCAGGCTTGGCGTCCGGTACCACTGGGCGAGCTTAAGAATTTATCCACGGCCCGGCGGGCGTTTTGGGCGGCCGCAACATTCATCTCCCGCACTAAACCTTCCAGCCCGTAACCACTCTGAGAAATCCTCTGGGCCCCGAAGGTGCAGGTCTCTATGATATCAGCTCCGGCCTCCAAATACTGACGGTGGATATCCTCGATAATTTGAGGTTGAGTGAGGGAAAGCAGATCGTTGTTGCCACTCAAGTTTATCTCGTGATCCCTGAAGCGCTCCCCATGGTAATCACTCTTGCTCAAGTGATGGCGCTGTACCATCGTCCCCATAGCCCCGTCAAGAATTAAAATGCGCTCCTGCAAGGCTTTCCGCAGATCAAACCTATCCATGACCTTCTGCATTCGGTATTCCGTTCTCTGATATCTTACAATATTATTTTCCAGAAGCCGTCAAATTACCGACCTCTGCACTGGCAGGTAATAAAAAAGCACTACCTTCAGCGTCTGCTAGTTTACAAGTTTAAGACACTAATTCCCTGCCCTGCTCTTAAGGTAACCATGGATTTCGGTTTATTTATTTTGATGCGCCCCTCCCTTTGTCTTTAACCGCTTTTTCCCCATTCTCCCATCATTGCTAGTTCAAAATTTGGCACTATTCTTCTTAGTGCAGGGACGGTTTTTGCATTCTAGAAATTGACCGATCATCCTAATTGAGAGGTCCACCGTATGAAATTCAGTTTTGCGCACAATAACATTAACGTTCTAGATCTGGAGCGTAGCCTCAAATTCTATCAGGATGCTCTGGATCTTCATGAAGTGCGTCGTCTGGATACACCAGATTTCACTCTAGTTTATTTAGGTGATGGTCATACTCAACACGAGTTGGAGCTCACCTGGCTTAAGAATCGCAAAGAGCCCTACAATTTAGGTGAGAACGAATTCCATTTGGCGTTGTATGTAGATGACATGGAAGCAGCCCATGCCCGGCATGCCGCCATGAAATGCATATGTTATGAAAATCCGCAGATGGGTATATACTTTATAAACGATCCGGATAACTACTGGATTGAGATTCTCCCCGCTTCTAAGACAGTCTCAAATTAGCCTAAAAAGCAGCAAC
>OMRK01000261.1 GCA_900313515.1 uncultured bacterium
GTTACACGTTACGAACTGGAGCCGGCCTTTGGAGTCAGGGTAAGCAAGTTTATTAATCTAACTAATGATATAGCCTTGGCGCTGGCGGCAACTTCGGTGCGTATTGAGGCGCCTGTGCCTGGAAAATCGGCAGTGGGCGTTGAAATTCCCAACGAATCTACCGAATTGGTGGCCTTAAAGGATGTACTCAAGTCTGAGAACTTCCGTAGAGGCAGGGGACTTTGCGTTGGCTTAGGTAAGGACATCACTGGCGGGGCTAGAGTCGCCGATCTGAGCAAAATGCCTCACTTGCTAGTAGCTGGTACTACCGGATCGGGCAAGTCAGTCTGCATTAACACGCTAATCTTGAGCTTAATTTACCGCTTCACGCCTCGCCGTCTGCAGATTCTCATGATCGATCCCAAGCAGGTTGAGCTTTCTATTTACGAGGGCCTGCCTCACCTGGTTTGCTTGAAAGGCGAGGAGCCGGGGCGCATTGTGGTCGATCCGCAGATGGCCTCCTCTGCCTTAAATCAGATGGTAAATCTGATGGAGGAGCGCTACACTACCTTTGCCAAGAGTAGGGTTCGTAATATCGACGAGTACAACGCCAAGAACCCACAGGCGGCCATGCCTTGGGTGGTGATTATCATTGATGAGTTGGCCGATTTAATGATGGTGGCCTCTAAAGATGTAGAGCGTTCAATATGTCGTCTAGCCCAGAAGGCCAGAGCCGCTGGTATTCACATGGTTGTAGCTACACAGCGCCCCTCCACCGATGTTATCACCGGACTTCTCAAGGTGAATATACCTTCACGCATTGCTTTTGCGGTTTCCTCCGGAGTTGATTCCAGAGTTATTTTGGATACGCAGGGTGCTGAGCATCTTCTTGGCAAGGGTGACATGCTCTTTAAGCCGGTCGATGCCAACGAGGCCGCCCGCATCCAGGGAGCCTTTGTGAACAATAACGAAATTCAGCGCGTGGTGGAGTTCTGGAATACCCAGGAGGCCCCGGATAATCGCATTGAACTTAATGTTGAGGAAGAAGCCGATGAGGATAGCGGCGAAAAGGACAAGGGCAACAATGACAACGCCGACGATGCCTTGATAGATGAGGCGTTGGAGGTGATACTGAGCCGCGGTCAGGCCTCGGCCTCAATGTTGCAAACTGACCTTAGGGTGGGATATGCCCGGGCCCGGCGTCTTCTAAATATTTTAGAGCAACGTGGTTATGTTGGACCCGCCGACGGCAGCAAGGCCAGAAAGATACTTTACACTAGAAATTGAGTTGGCTCGGGGAACGCCGAAGCGGCACGAAGGCAAACGATACGCTAAGAGGCCGACGCACGAACTTGCCTGCGCCGGTCCCTTTTTTTGCCGACAATAAAGGGCTGCTGCATCTTCTCAATGCGACAGCCCCTTCTCATTTACCGACTATTTAACTTTCAATATGGCAGTGCCCCTTTTGTCTACCACCTATCTTCGCCATTGGTGAGGGCGCGCTCTTTCTCGTCGGCTATAAAGCCCGTCAAGTAGATCAGCTCCTCCAAGGCTTCCGGGGTCAGCGTAGAAGCCGCAACCCTAACTATGTAGAGCAGGTTACCGCCCGGATCCAACCCCCAATCGCCCATGGTGTGAAGGCAACTCTCGTGGAGGAGATCCTTGAAACCTTCAGGTTGTATGTGGGATAAGTTGGCAGCTTTGGCATAGATGCGGTAATAATTATCTTCATCTACCTTTTGAGGAGAACAGTCGACGATAACTCCTTGTGAGCGTCCGTTTTCGAAACCTACAGTTATACGAAAATCACCATCTTTATCTACGTCATACTTCAAATCTGTTGAATCGAGCAAGTCTTTCATATCGATCATACTTTTTTAAACCTCATCTTTCCGAACTAGTTTGCGGCTCAAACAGAAAACACATTCCCTTACTCGTCGTCTTCTTCGTCTTCATCGTCCTGAAATTCTTCGTCGTTTTCTTCGTCTTCGTCGTCATTAAGCTCGTCTTCTTCGTCATCTTCGTGAGATTCTCCATCGGAGTCGTCTTCTGGCGAGAAATAGGACTTAATCAGGTACTCTCTACTCTTTTTGTAAGCGGTTGAGGCAACTATGAAAATCTGCTCCTTGAGTACCTCAGGAGTCAGATCGGTGACTGCCGTTTTCACAGTGAATATTAAATCATTGCCGCTATTGATGCCCCAAGAACCCATGACATACTTGTAATTATTTTTCAAAAGTTCCTCGAGCTTGTCGGGCTTGATTTCATCTTTTTCAAGTTCGGTTACTCGCGACCAGATGTGGATATAACCCTCATAATCATCGGTAACCTGGGAAGGATTCCCGCCTACATGCACTACCAGCTCACTGCTCTTGTGGCCGATCACCACTACGAAGTCGCCGTCTTTGTCTGTACTGTAATACAGCTTAGTACCATCAATTACACTTTTTAAATCAGTCATACATCTGTTCCGCCTTCCACTTTTATAGTCTTGAATGTCTTAACAGGTATCTCCACTGCCGCCAGATCAGCCTGGCTTTTGCACCACACTACCGCCCCCGGCTCCTAGTTTCCCCTCACTGTATCGGGTTCCTCTAAACTTGCACTAATTAGAGTAAGTAGCCACCGAACGCTTTTCGTTTATATATTCAAGATAAAATATTATTTCCTTCTATTCCGGGCTGAAGAATTTCAAAATCGGCTTGCTGTAGAACTGAGGCAGTATGCTATATTTACAATTAAAAATCAACAAAATATATTGAATTTTTTTATAAATTTTAACGCTCATCGCTGCTTTTGGCAAATCTAA
>OMRK01000276.1 GCA_900313515.1 uncultured bacterium
GCTCAATACACTGTGGGTAGACAAAAACCTGAAAATGCACGGCCTGATACAGGCCTACAGCCGTACTAACCGCATACTCAACTCTATCAAAACATTCGGCAACATCGTGTGTTTTAGAGCTTTACAGAAGCGAACGGACGCTGCGCTCTCCCTCTTTGGTGATAAAGAAGCTGGCGGCCTCGTGATCTTGCAGAGCTTTGACGATTATTATCACGGTTATGATGACAGCAAGGGCAAGCACGTAGACGGGTACGTTGACATGATAGGCCAGCTCTTGAAAGAATTTCCGCTTGATGAACAGCAGATCGTGGGTGAACAGCAGCAAAGAGATTTTATCACCTTACTCGGTGCTATTCTGCGTATGCGTAATCTGCTCGTAAGCTTCGATGACTTTGAGGGCAAAGAGATCATATCGGACAGGGATTTTCAGGACTATCTCGGACGGTATCAGGATTTGCGTGATGAATGGAATGAGCGTCGCAAAAAGGGCGAGCTGACTGATATTGATGACGATATAGTCTTTGAGATCGAGCTTATCAAGCAGATAGAGATCAGTATCGATTATATTCTTATGCTTGTGGCTCAGTACCATGAAAGCCATTGTATAGATAAGGAAGTCCTTATCACCATTGAGAAAGCCGTAGATTCCAGCTCTGAGCTGAGAAGCAAGAAAGATCTTATCGAGAACTTCATCAACGGCATAAACGATGTTGACGATGTTATGCTTGAATGGCCCAGCTATGTTGCCGAAGAACGTGAAAAGGCTCTCGTTAAGCTTATTACTGAGGAGAAGCTCAAAGAAGCAGAGACCAGAGCATTTGTTGAAGGCGCGTTCCGTGACGGCGGTATCAAAACAACGGGTACTGATATAGACAAGATACTGCCGGCAATATCGCGTTTCGGCGGTGGCGGCGGGAACCGCAAGGCTAAAAAAGAAGCGGTTATCGAAAAGCTCAAGGCCTTCTTTGAAAGGTTTTCGAACCTGGGATCAGATCTCCATGCGCACACGGGTCCCATCGGCATGCTGTTTGGTAGCTGAACGTTTTAATAAAAAATGAGGGACTTTATCATCCATTCCAGGTAAAGTTTCAAAATAGAAAAAAATGTTAAATTCTGTTCAATGCTTACACTCCCGCCTGGCTTTCCTACCGACCATGTGTTACACTTTGGGCAGATTTTTGCAAGTTGGAGGATACTGAATGTTCACTCCTGGTATAGGTGGCCCCTTCGGTGGGCCTTTCGGCCACGTTCCCCATTTTGGCGGCCCCTTCGGTGGCCCATTTGGTGGTCCCTTCGGTGGCCCGTTTGGTGGGCCTTTTGGTGGCCCCTTCGGCCCCGGCCCCATGTTTGGTGGTCCCTTTGGCCCCGGCCTGGGTGGCGCTTTGGCCATGTCTATGGCCATGTCCGACTTAACTACCGCCATGGTGGGCGTGCCCTTACTGATTGGGTCTATGACCAACCCTATGGGTGGCATGTTCGGCGGTCACGACTTAGGCTGTGGCATGGGCGGCTATGCTGGCTCCATCGTTGGTAGCGGCATAGGTGGAATGCTCGGTGTCGGCTTAGGTGCTAAATTGGGACCCTTAGGTGCCCTAGGCGGTGGCATGCTCGGATCGATCTTGGGCGGCGGTATAGGAGCCAAGGTCGGGCACGACATGCACCATGAGGTCTTCCATCGTCCTCACTTCTTTGCCTAGCTGGTGAGCGATCCGCGCAGTTATCCTGAGTGAATCTAGCTGCGCCTTCGCATTAAGCTATTCATAGTAGAGGCACTCTCGCTTTGTCTTCCACGCGGAAGAAGTGAGGGCGCCTTTTTTTTGTCCGGAACTCAAGTTTGGTTGCAGTGGGATGAGGTTTAAGAGCACAACTTGAAACGGGAATACAGTAAGTGCACAGAAACGACAATATTGCCGAAAACTCCAATTCAAGAATCAGCCTACTGAATCAAGACTGTCTTGAATTTTTGGCGGCACTTGATAGTAAAAGTGTAGACATGGTCTTAACCGACCCTCCCTATGAGGTATCCAGAGATACGAATTTTTCCTCCGGCAAAAAGACCGGCAGAAATACAGACAGGTTCCGTGTCTCTATGGAGTTTGGAGATTGGGACTATGGTTTTTCCAACCTGTTGGAGGTCATACGGGAATGCTATCGGGTCCTCAAAGCGGGCGGAGTGATGGTGTGCTTTTACGATCTATGGAAGCTGACTACACTTAAAGAATATTTTGACAAGGCAAAGTTTCAGCAGCTCAGATTTATAGAATGGTTAAAAACAAACCCGGTTCCCTTGAACAGCCGTACCAATTATTTAACCAATGCGCGGGAAATTGCTCTCGTTGGCGTCAAGGGCGGTCGGCCGACCTTTCACTCCGAATACGATAACGGAATATATCGGTACCCCATCTGCCGCGATAAGGGCCGTTTCCACCCCACCCAGAAACCTGTGGCACTTATGGAAGCTTTGATACTTAAACACACAAATAAGGGAGAGCTGGTGCTGGACTGCTTTGCCGGTTCAGGCACAACAGCCGCGGCAGCTTACAATACCGACCGCAATTTTATCGGCTGTGAATTGTGCGGGGAATACTACA
>OMRK01000259.1 GCA_900313515.1 uncultured bacterium
ACAACTTTTTCAAGCCACCCTGCCTTTAGGCTCGGGAAGTATCAAAACGGTGATTTAAAGCAGGGGGATCGTATTTTTAGGAAAAAGTAGCCAGCGTTACAATCAAAAGTGTTTTATGTAAGTTACGCTGCAGAAGGCAGCTCCTTTTTAATCGTCAAGAGGTAGTATGATTACTAGTCTAAAATCCCGCTCTATAAAAGAGAGCGATTTTCCCAAAGAGGCCGATGATCTAACCAAGGTAACTTTCCTGCTTCACTACGCAGTGTTAGCTCCTTCTTCTTGGAATACCCAGCCTTGGCTCTTCAAATTGAAGGATAATGTGATTCAACTTTTCCTCGACGTTGAACGCCGCCAAGGATGCCGCGATCCTCAGGGGAGAGAGAGCATTATCTCCTGTGGAGCGGCTCTGTATAACCTCCGTTTAGCCTTGCGCCATTTCGGCTTTTCTGAGGAAACCACAATCGCGCCAATTAGTGCAGATGGAAATCTCGTAGCTGAGATTACCTGGGAAAGTTCCGGTGTTCCCGGTCGCGATAACAAGTTATTTAAAGCTATTCCCAACCGTCACTCCTATCGTCGTCCCTTTACCGAAGATGTTGTAGCTCCCGAATTTATTGAGCTCTTCCAAAATGCCGCCAAAGTGTACAACTGCGAGTTTATACCTATCACCCTAAATAGCACTCAAATGGCTTTAGCTGGCATGATAAGTGAAGCCGACAAGGATCTGGGCTCAGATCTGGCCACGCGCAAAGAGTATGCCTCCTGGGTGCGCAGTAGCGGTCGCTCTGGCGATGGTGTGCCCGGATACGCTATGGGCAATATGAACACAATTGCCAGCCTCTTAGCCCCGCTAACCCACCGCGTCTTTAATTACACCGACGAATTCGCCCGCGGTGATCAGGCCCTTACCTGTGCGACTACGCTTCTGGGAGTCATCACCTCCCCCGGTGATACCCCTCACGACTGGGTGCAGAGTGGACAAGCGGTGGAGAGAGTGCTTCTGAGTGCAACGGCCAACGGCATGCAGGCTTCGTTCCTAAATCAACCGATCCCTGTCCCAGAGTTGCGCAAACGCCTGCAGAGTCTTTTAGGCTTGACCGACTGGCCCCAGCTTATCGTCCGCATAGGGTATCCCACCGATGAACCTAAGATCACCCCTAGACGAAAGCTGGAAGAAATGCTGATTACCGACAAAGATTGAAGCTTATTTTCCTCATCCCCCAAAGGGGTGAATTGACGTTTTCTGTCACAAGCAGAAGCGCTCGGCTTCGATTAGTCAACAGCAAAAACAGCTGGGCTGCGGTAAAAAAAACGAGGGGGGTGACCTAGGCACCCCGGATCTGGGCCAGCTTGCCAAAGCGAGATACCATCCCAAATGGGCGGAAGATAGCTGTACACATGGCCTCTTTTGGCTAGATGCCAGTTGTTTATTAATACAGTTTAAGGTGCAAACGAAATGGTAGCAGATTCTATCTTTAACGATCGAGAGGAACACTGGGTAGCAGGCATCGATTTGGGCACTACCAATTCGGCCGTGTCGCGTCTGCCGCTGCGAGAGGAAGCTTCCGAGCAAAGTTTAGAAAACGTACCTATAACGCAACGCATTTCCGAAAATCAAGTTGGACAGCTACCAGTCTTGCCCAGCTTCCTGTATCTGCCTGGCGCCCATGAGATGCCGCAGCATGCCATGGAGTTGCCCTGGAATCAGGAACTAGATTACGTAACCGGAGCCTTTGCCCGCACTCAAGGTGCTAAAATTCCGGGACGTGTGGTTACCTCGGCTAAATCTTGGCTGGCTCACCGCAGAGCCGAACCAGGGGAAGCTATCCTGCCCTGGGAGGCAGTTAAAGATGGTCGCAAGGTGAGCGCCATTGAAGCCTCGCGCCGTTATTTATCTCACCTGCGCGATTCATGGGATTACGACAATCCCCATGAACCTCTAGCTCTGCAGAAGATTGTTCTAACTGTTCCTGCCTCCTTCGATGAGATCGCTCGCGACCTGACCATAGAAGCGGCCAATCGAGCCGGTCTAGACGAGGTAACCCTGCTGGAGGAGCCCCAGGCAGCCTTCTACACATGGCTGTGGCCCCATCGCCATGAATGGCGCAAAGAGCTCAAGGGAATTGAGGAAATTCTTATCTGCGACATAGGAGGAGGCACCTCCGATTTTACGGCCATTAAAATAGATGAAGACGGACTCAAGCGCATTGCTGTAGGCGAGCATCTAATGCTGGGGGGCGACAACCTGGACATGGCTATGGCTCGCATGTGCGAACCACGCTTGGGAGGCGGGCTGAACCTTCTGCAGTGGGGCGTTCTGCAGCAACAGTGCCGACAGGCTAAAGAGGCTCTGCTAGGTCAGGATCCACCGGAAACATATTCTATCATAGTTCCCGGTGTGGGTAGTAGCTTAGTTGCTGCAGCTCTGCAGACAGAAGTTAGTCGCAAGGAAGTGCAAGAGCTTATCGTAAACGGTTTCTTCCCAGAGGTGGAGTTTGACGAACCGGTGGAACATAAGCACCAGGCGGGCCTGCAGGAATGGGGGCTCCCCTACGCCAGCGATCCGGTAATTCCCCACCATTTAGCAGCTTTTTTGCGCACCCACAACCTTCGCCCTCAGGCGGTACTCTTCAACGGAGGCGCCTGCAGACCTCGGGCTATTAAATCTCGGATAAATAAGATCTTAACCAACTGGATGGGTTATGAACTGCGCGTTTTGGAAAATGAGCAGGAAGATCTAGCTGTAGCCCATGGTGCCTGCGCCTTCGGTTGGCTCAAGCACTACGGCAAAGAGCGCATCCGCGGCGGTATTGCCCGCTCCTATTACCTCGGAGTCAGCCCTAAAGAGGCTATCTGTGTAATTCACCGCAACCAAGACGAAGGCGAACGCCGCGAATTGCCCGACCGGGAGCTTAAGCTGCGAGTGGGCACTCCGGTTGCCTTCCCACTCTTTGCCTCCACCGAACGCCCTCAGGACAAAATAGGTGAGATAGTCGAGCAGAACCTGCTCAAGCCATTGGGAACTTTGGAAACGGTGGCCGCGGGTAACAAGCGCGAGAGCGAAGTTACCGTCCATTTGGCCGCCCAAGTTACGGAGATTGGAACCATGGCTCTTTGGGCTAAGTCCGTTGACGGATCGCGCAGTTGGTCCCTGCAGTTGCCTCTGCGCGGCCGGAGAAAGCAAGCGGCCCACCTGGATGTCTCCCCCCAACTTATCCAAAAAGCCAAAGACTTAATCACTTACACCTTTTCCACCAAGGCCAACAAGCTAAAAGCCGAGGATGTACGGCCGCGCGGGCTCTTGAGCACAATAGAAGCCTCCTTAGGACGGCGCAGTTCCTGGACCTCTGCCTTAAACCGCAGTCTGTGGAGCAGCTTCTGGCAGTGTGTCGATAAGCGCCGCTCCTGTGCGGAATACGAAGCTGCCTGGTTTAACGGAGCCGGTTTTCTACTCCGCCCCGGTCTGGGAGTTCCCCTGGACAAATGGCGCATTGAAGAGGTACAGAAACTTCTCCCCGACTGGATGCAGTTTGGGCAAGATGATAGGGTGCGCCACGAGTTCTGGGTATTTTGGCGCCGTATCGCCGCCGGATTGGAGGCGGCTGCCCAGACCAGCCTGTGGGCCAACCTGGCTCCCCGGTTGCTGCCTGGCCGCAAACACATTAAGAGCCGTCTAAAACAGCTCATGCCTCAGGATCGCACCGAAATTATGCGCCTGGCTGCCAGTTTAGAGCGCATTCCCATGAGCGAAAAAGAAGCGCTAGGTGAGCTTATCTTCAGCAATTTTAAGCCCAATAGCGAAATCATCTGGCAGCTTTCCCGCCTAGGAGCACGGCGGCTCATAGGTGCCGGACCACAACATGTCTTAGATCCTCAGCTGGTGGAAAAGTGGCTGGATAAAATATTGGGTAGCAAATGGGTTGATAAGGCCGCTATAGCCGCTGCCACCACGGAAATGGCTCGTTTTACCAACAACCGGGCCCTCGATTTGAGCACTCGCATACGTGAACGTCTATCAGAACGATTAGTTCAGGAAGGCTTTGAGGCCCTGGCCGGTCGGGTTATGCACCTGGAGGATGAGGAAGAAAGCGAAACGGCCGCCGTGCTTCTGGCAGAATCCTTGCCCATCGGCTTACACCTGCCTAATTTCTAAAAGCTGGCGCACCCGCGGCCCCGGGCGTTAAGAGGACAGCGGCCAGCAGGTCTGGGGTGCCCTTGCGGCCGGGGTGAGCACGGGTGGTACCGTTAGACGGCAACCAGCTAGTATGGGGCGCCCACCCCTGGGACCGCGCCACCCGGGAGGTGGGTTCTTCGGGTGGCCGTTTGCACAAATCAGCTCTTGAAGATAGGAAACTGACACTCTGCTGGCAGTGTGATTGGCATGCTAAAAGAAATCGATTTAACCCAGGGCGACATTCTCAAGACCCTCTTCCGCTTTTCTTTGCCCGTGATTGCAGCCTTGTTTCTGCAAGCCATGTACGGCGCAGTCGATCTCATAATTGTAGGCCATTTTGCCACTACCGCCGATGTTTCTGGAGCGGCCACCGGCAGCATGCTGGTGCACACCATAACCATGGTTTTTGCCGGCCTTTCTATGGGGCTTACCATTTTGGTGGGTGAAGCCATAGGTCGGAAGAATCGCTATGAGGCGGGGCAGATTATCTTCAGCGGCGCGGTGCTTTTCGGCCTCATTAGTCTTTTATTTACAGCTATTTACTTTTTTTACTCAACTCAACTAGCCAACTTGATGCAAGCACCTCCCGAGGCCTTGGCTCAAACTAGTCGCTATATCTTTATCTGCGGCCTGGGTACGGTTTTTATTGTTGCCTACAATGCCTTAAGTTCCGTTTTGCGCGGTTTGGGAGATGCGGATACTCCGCTTATGACTGTGGCCGTTGCCTGTGTAATCAATATTGGTGCCGATCTGGTGCTAGTGGCGGTTATGGGATGGGGAGCCGCCGGTGCGGCCCTGGCCACAGTCTTTTCTCAGGCAATAAGCGTAATCATTACCCTAGCAGTGATGAGCCGCCGTAAGCTCCCCTTCGATTTTTCGGAAACCGGCCGTCAATTTAAAAGCGCTTTTGCCAAAAAGATCCTAATTTTGGGCACTCCCATCGCCCTTCAGGATATTCTAGTAGGCATTTCCTTTTTAGTAATCCAGGCAGTAGTTAATTCTATGGGAGTAAATCAATCGGCTGCTGTAGGCATAGGCGAGAAGATCTCTCACTTCCTTATGCTTTTGGGTGTGGCCTGCCTGCAGTCACTTTCCGCTTTCACAGCCCAAAACATGGGAGCCGATCAGCCCACACGGGCGGTTGAGGCTCTCTGGACGGCCGCTCGCTACTCCTTCAGAATCGGCCTGTTCCTTGGGCTCATTTCCTTCTTCTTCGGTGACTACCTGGCCCGAATATTCGCCTCCGATCCAGTCGTAATAGCTCATACCCATCTCTATTTGCGGGCTTACGCCTTTGACTGCTTTATAATGCCCCCTCTATTCTGCTTCTTGGGATACTTCAACGGTTTGGAAAAGACCAATTTTGTTATGATGCAGGGCGTAGTTGGTGCCTTCATAGTTCGCTTGCCTCTGGTGCTATTTATAAGCAACTTTAAAGGCGCCAATCTATTTCACATAGGTCTGAGCACACCCTGCGCTAGCGCCATCCAGGCAGGGCTGGCCCTGATGTATTACTTTTACATACGCGAGACGGATCGTTATAAAGAAGGCAGCACCCTAACTCCCGATCAATATCAAGTTTAGAGTGCTGCCTCTGGTCGCCTGCCCTACTCCGCTGCAGGTTGCTGACCCACTCCGGAATCGGAGGCATTTGCCCCAATAATCTCCAGTTACTCTGCCGATTGTTGTTCCACAAACGCTTCAAACAGTTCCGGAGTGATACCGACAGCTTCAAAGGACTCTATAAAGCCAACTTTCCAACCGTTACCATCGTTTACCATAACAATGGGGATATCATCATCTTTAGCTGCACGACTACTAATTGTCACACGGGAACCATCAAAAGAGGCAACGGGATTGCTCAACTCTAAACTGGTGAACATATCTCCAAGCTTAACTTCACTCCACATCTCTTTAGTTAGCTCCAAATCGGGGTTGGACAAAATAGTATCTATGTCTTTGGCAGAAATGTTGACACTACCATCACTTTTACTATTGGCAGATTTAGCAATTAACTCACACAGAAAGCCCCGGCTGTAATCGGAAATTAGCAACCAAGCATTAGCATTCTGGTTGTGGCAGAGACTGACAAAATTCTTATACGTGCTTAAAGCCTCATCTGCGGC
>OMRK01000260.1 GCA_900313515.1 uncultured bacterium
ATAACCTAAACTGCTCCGTTTTGCCAAAATGCTGAAATATCTGTCCGTTTTCATAGGTTACTGCGATTCTCATGATGCTAAGTCTTTTCCGAGCGATCTTCCCGGAGACCGTACTTTCAAGAGTGAAATTCCCACCTGAAATAACAATGCGTCTGCCCTCGACCAGAGCAAGTGCGAGTTGTTTTCTTACGCTACCATGCCAAGCCATACAAAATTGCTCATTGATACAATCTCTCCCTGGCAAATCCCCAAAAAGATTCCGCCTAGTTAAGGCGAATAACTGAGCAATTATCGACTGGAATGAGAGGCCATAAGGCCTACAGCCGTTTGCGCCCACCGGCCGAATGGGCGTGGGCATCGTTAATTTAAGGATTATCGTTTAGGGAGCTTACAAATAAGATATGGCAGAGCAGATTTATCCCGAAGGTGTTGTTCCTTCCTATATCCAAAGGCTCAGGCCCTACGTGCCCGGCAAGCCCATCGCCGAGGTGCAAAAGGAATTTGGCTTGGAAAGTGTTGTGAAGCTGGCTTCCAACGAAAATTCCCTGGGGCCCTCGCCCAAGGCTATAGAGACAATGCTTAAAGTTGTCAACGAGGTTCACCGTTATCCCGGTACGGCCAACACCGAACTTTGTGCTGCTTTGGCTAAACGCTATAATGTAAAAATTAGCAATGTAATTTTAGGCAGTGGTTCGGAGAGCATTATGTCCAATGTCATGCGCACATTTTTGGACACCTCCGATGAAGTGCTTTCTGTGTCGGGAACATTTGTGGGTTTTTCCGTCATGGCCCATGCCCGAGCTACCGCTCCGGTGCTAGTTCCGCTCGATGATTATCGCTTTAACTTGGAAGCAATTGCCCAACACATTACGCCGAAAACTAAGATCATCTACCTTTGCAATCCCAACAATCCCACCGGTACGTATTTTACCAAAGCTGAGTTGGATCAATTCTTGGCCCAACTGCCCAAACGCATTTTAGTGATTTTGGACGAGGCTTATTTTGAATTTACCGGCGATAGTCCCGATTTCCCCGATTCTATGCGTTACCGTCATGATCAAGTGATAACTCTGCGCACATTTTCCAAAGCTTATGGACTGGCCGGCCTGCGAGTTGGTTACGGCCTAGCCAATGAATCTTTAATCAAGGAACTTTACAAAGTAAAATTGCCCTTTGAACCTTCAGTTTTAGCTCAAGCAGCCGGTTTGGGGGCTCTTGAGGATGATGACTTCTTGAACAAAACCCTGACCATGAACCGGGAAGGACGCGAGTATTTCTATAAAGAGTTCAGGCGCCTCGGGTTGAACTTCTATCCCACGGCCTCAAACTTTATAATGCTGGTCTTCCCTTCTGAAGATGTCGTCAATAAGCTCAACGATTTTACCTTGCGACGTGGGGTAATCGTCAGACCTCTGCGCGGCTTTGCCTTGCCTCACTGTGCCCGAGTAACTATCGGTACAAAAGAGGAAAATGAGCGCTGCGTGGCCGCACTGGAGCAGTTTTTAAACACTTAGGAAGCGGGTTAACCGACAGAACAGCCACAATGAGCGCGACAGTTTCCAAAAGCTTAGGCAAGCGGGCGAATTGGGGCCGAGGCTTTAAGCGGTAATCGAATAAACTAGGCCCAGAGTGAAAGCATGGGCAAACTCAAGGCAAGGTTTGCAACATCAATAGACCTAGACCATGCGGCCAGGATCGGCGGTCGGTCAACTCTTGTTGTAGACGGTCAGGCGCTGAACGCGCGCCTGTCTCCTACGGTAAATGTTAAGGAATACAAATTATGCAGTTAAAGATTAACTTACGTATTTGTGATGAAGATGGTCAGCGTTTTATGGGAACGGGTCCTTATGCACTTTTGCGCGGTGTACAAAAATATGGCTCCATCCGCAAGGCGGCCTTCAGCATGGCTATGTCTTACGCCAAAGCGCATAGAATCCTCAGTGTTTTGGAAAAGAAGCTGGGATTTAAATTGTTAACTAAGCATATAGGGGGTAGCGATCATGGTGGAGCAACACTCACTCCCCAGGCTTTACAGTTCTTGGAAGCCTACGAGTCTATGAAGCGTGGCCTTCAAAGGGCTGCCGACGCAGATTGGAAGCAGTTCTGCGAAAAGTTAGCTAGCTTGAGGGAAACCAATCTGTAGGTGACAAATGACCAAACTCAGCGTTAAAGAGTTAGCCTTCACGGCTATGATGACCTGCTGCAATTCCGTATCTGAACTCACTGTTGGTAATTTTCTTCATCTTATCAACTTTTCTATGAAAGGTTCAGTTTTGGTGGGCATAAATTTAATGATTTATACCCTACTTTTCAGCAGAATTCCCCGTTTTGGCGTAGTTACTCTGTGCGGCTTTGGTACTGCCCTGGTTAATTTTATGCTGACCGGTGGATTTAAGATTTTTGCTCTTTACTGCATAGTTTTGGAAGCTTTGGTAGTAGATATTATTTTCCACTTCGGAGGCTTAAAAAGGAACGTAATAATTCTGGCTGGTGCCGCCGCCGGAGTAACCTCATGCTTATGTAGCTTTTTCAACGGGGTGGTATTTATGGGAGCAAGTATCACCAACGTTATGGAGAAACTTGCCCAAGCTCCATGGGTAGCCGGCCACTCTGTAGCCTTTATAATTGCCTTTATATTGCTTTGGCGAGTTGTTGTGGGATTAGTCTTTGGGGGATTGGCTTACAAGGTTTTAGAAGTTGTTAAGCCAGATAACCAAATCGGCAAATCATGACTGGCCAGACCTGGTTTTTAGTTTTCAATACCACTTTCTTCAATTTTCAGCTGACCGCTGGCCCCAACGCTCTTTTCTCGATCTAGCTTGCGCTCGTAGCTATCGCAGGTTTCTATCAACTTCAGTTCAAACTGGCGCTTATCGCGATTGTTCAGAGTAGACAAAAGCATACCATTGAAGAAAGACAAAAGTGCAGCTACAACAATAAAGCCGCTCACTATCAAAGTAGGAAAACGGGGAACCTGGCCAGTCTCAAGGTAAGTGAGGGCTACAGGAATATCCAACCCAACGGCCAGCAATGTAAAAACGATTGCCAAAAGACAGAAGAAGTCCAAAGGTCTGTAGTCTCGGTAAAGATGCATGATCGTGCGCAGAACCTTGAAGCCATCGATGTAGGTATTTAACTTGGAAACACTCCCAGCTGGACGATCCCGGTAATCTATGGTGACATTCTCCACCTGCATATTCTTATCTACAGCGTGGATAGTCATCTCAGTTTCAATTTCAAAGCCCTGGGATAAAACAGGAAAAGTTTTCACAAATTTGTAGCTGAAGGCTCGATAGCCGGTCATTATATCCTTGATATCGGTATGGAATAGGCGATTTATAAAATAGCGCACCAGATCGTTACCGAAATTGTGGAACGGCCGTTTATTTTCAACATAATAGGTAGAAGAGAGCCGGTCACCGATCACCATATCGGCACCATGCTTTAAGACAAGATCCACCATTTCCGGACCGTTAGCGGCCGGGTAGGTATCATCACCGTCTATGATGATGTAGGCCTTGGCGTCAATCTCACGGAACATGCGCCTAATGACATTGCCCTTGCCCTGATGACGTTCATAACGAACCACCGCCCCAGCCTTGCGAGCTATTACATCTGTGCCATCTTTGGAATTATTGTCATATACGTAAATTACCGCCTGCGGAAGCACGCTGGCCCAATCACGCACAACCTTCTCTACGGTTTTGGCCTCGTTGTAGCAGGGCACTAAAACAGCAATATCATCCATCTATCCCTATTTCACCGCCCTAATTTTATCTACCGCAGCCCGCACACCCGCCGACCATCGCACCGGCACATTCACTGTAACCACAACATTACTGCCGGATTTCTTTACGAAGGCCCTATTCCCCAAAATTTCCTCAGCGGCCGCCTTAAACTGACCAGCATCTGGCTCAGTATCCCAGGCGGTCAACCATACAATAAAACTTTCTTTGCCATCGGCAAGACCGGTGTTACCCCTCTTCTTCACATAGGTGCGCCACCTGTCTCCGGCCCAACCACTGGCTACATTCACCGCTCTGTTCTTGTCGCCCAGCGAACTCTCCACCCAGGTCTTTATGATGAACTCACCGGCCGTGTCATCGCCTAAGCTCAAATAATCGCCGAA
>OMRK01000258.1 GCA_900313515.1 uncultured bacterium
CGCAGGGCCCGCAGCAAATGCCCGGCATCGGTGGCCCGCAGGGCCCGCAGCAAATGCCCGGCATTGGCGGTCAGCAGGGCCCGCAGCACATACCTGGCATCGGTGGCCCGCAGGGTCCGCAGCAAATGCCCGGCATCGGTGGCCCGCAAGGTCCACAGAAGCCTGGAGATCCTCAGTTCCCCGGTGTGCAAGGAATTGGTAACGCTCAGCAGCCCGGTCTGCAGGGCATTCCCCAGCAGGGGCAGCCGGTGGAGATAAATTCCGTAGGTATACCACAGATTCAGGCTCGTTAATAGGTTAGTGGTATTTGGGGCGGGTGTTGGTGAGCAGCAACGTCCGCCTAGAGTTTGGAGCTTTACCGTAGTCTGCGCATTAGCTAAGAGCTGGAGAGGGAATGTTGCTCTCTTACTAGAAGCACCTGCGGTCGGTTGGTGGCCGATCGTGGGGCTTTTTTTTTGCCCAATCTGCCTTGTTTGTTTAGGAGTTTTTTCATGTCTAATCCCGAAGCTGAGAATCCGCAAGAGGAAGAAGCTCTGCAGATTCCGGAATATCTCAACAATTTAATGGATGAGCTCATAGTTTACGCTAAGTATCACGACGAGCATATGGAAGCCGAGTGGATTCCCGAGGAAAAACTATTCCGTGTGTATCCCGATGATCAGATTGAAGTAGATGTTTTTGTTGTCGATATCGACGATTCTATGTATCATGAATCTGAGGCTGTGGTAGTCGAGGCTGAAATTGGTGAGTTTACCGACGATTTGGATCCGGCGGAGTTATTACGCTTTTGCGACAAGGACCTGATCTACAGCCGCTTAATGATAAGTCGCGGTGATGATTGTGAATATGTCGTACTTCAGGCAGCTTGTCCTGTAAGCCAGATGAGTGCCGCTCAGTTGGATTGCATGATCCGTGAAGTTTCAGTGTATGCGGGCGAGCTGAGCGAAGGGGATGAAGAATAGTCGCTATAGAAGAGCAGGCACCCTGTTGAGGAGCCGCGCTTAGAGAAGCGGGGGTTGCGTATAATGTATTTTGCCATAGTTACTGCCTGCACTTGCTTTAATATGTTTTTGGGACTTTTGGCCTTCTACTTGGCGGCTAGTGGTTGTCCTTTTTGGGCCTGTTGGGCGCTTTTGGCCTCAGTCTGTTTCGATGCCTGCGATGGCTTTTTAGCTAGAAAGTGGGGGGTAGCCAGCGAGTTTGGGGCCCAGATGGATTCGCTGGCCGATTTCGCCAGCTTCTGCCTGGCGGGTGGGTCTTTAGCTTACGCTTGGAGTGCAGCCTGTGCTTCGCCAAGTTACAGCCTAGCCAATATAGCTTCCAATTACAGCAGTGGATTAGCCGGGGTTATAGAGGCTTTGATACAGGGAGGATGGCGGGCTGGGGGAGGTTTTGCGCCGTTAACGGGCGGTCAGCATGTTGTTATGCTTTTGGTGGCCTTCTGCTACATTTGTTTGGGTGGAATGCGTCTTGCGCGTTACAATGCTACCACTGATTCTGTTTGTCCGCCCAGCTTTTTCCAAGGCTTGCCCACTACTGGCGCTGCAGCCATTATGGCAGCACTTTGCTTGTCTAATTTTATGAGCCCTGTGGGGTGGCCTGGTTTTAGCATCTACGGAATAGCCTTTTTGACCGTGCTCTTCGCTCTGTTGATGGTTTCTAGCTTGCCTTATCCTAAACTCACCAAGATGACCTGGGTTCCCAAGTGGTTATGGGCTTTACCGGTGGTAGTAGCTCTGTTTAGCTTGCCAGGATCAGCCTACTTTTTCTGTGGCCTTTATCTTGTCAGCGGTCCGATTTACTATTTTATAAATAAAAATAAGTAGGTTACTCCGCAATTTAAACTGTGTCGCGATCTGCGGCTGGAAGTGCGTGTTTTTTATCTAAAATAAAGCAAACGCTGATGGTTTGTTCTATCGGCGTTGTTTTTTTTGCAGCGCAGATATGAGACAAAGAGCTGCCCAAACAGAAGGAACAGCTGCGGAACGCGGCAAAAATGTGAAAATGTTTAGAAGACACAGTATTTTCGGCCTGTTGTTTGGGCTGGCCTTTCAAATAGCTTTCGGAATGGGCTTCTGCGGCTTCGTTTACTATTGTATGAGCGAAGATGAAGATGCCTTAAAATTCTTTCCAGTTGTTTTTGTCTTGTTGTGGCTCTTCTGGATGCCCTTCTTAATCAGAAATTGTTATGTGTATATCAGAGATTGGCGAGCGGAGAGAACTGGCCGAGGTTTGATTGAACGCGTTTTGCCAGGTTCCTTGCCGCTCATCTCTTCGGGGGCTGGAACGGAAGTGGAGGAGCTTGAGAATGAGCGCTGTCAGCGCGAGCGTGAGAATCGCGAATGGCAAGAGCGCGTCACCCGCGAGCAGCGCGATCAAAATCGCAGACTAAATGAGGAACAGGATCGTCGGGCCGAGCAATACCGCAGAAACAGGGCTGAGCAGGAACGTATCAGTCGGGAGCAGGAAGATAAACTTTACGAGATGGCTAAAAAGTACTGGACAGATCCCGATCCAAGGGCTGTGCGCGAGAATTACAATCGACGTCAACAAAACGAGGAGGATATCGGCAGGGCCTACAATAGAGCTGCAAAGATTATTAACGGTGCAGGCATTGGGCTCGAGTACATAGATAAGGGTGCGGAGGCTGGCGTAAATGTTGCCGCCGAAAAAGAGAAATGCCCTATAGGCCCAATGCACATAATTAAGAATGTTCGCGATCTCGTGAAGCCAAGACTGGTAGATCCTATGGATTCTATATCTAGAGGAGATTATTGGGGGGCGGCCAAGGGATTTTTCATCACCGGACCTGCTAAGGGGATAATGAATGTCGTTCAGAATTACAATCCTGTCGGCGGTCTCAATGTTGTCATAGAAGGTCTCAAAGCTAAGGCGGACTGTTGGCGGCTTGGCCTAGAGGGAAAAGAAGCTAGGGATTTTATCGAGCAGAAAACTGCGGCCCGAAAGGCTTACGAGAATACTGGCTTCGCCATAAGAACTGTAACTGGCGACGAAACCCTGGCAAACTGCACCAAAGAGGTTGTTTCCAATCTTTACCTTAACGATGCTGCCGAACGACAGACAGCCAGGGAACAGGCTAAGCGCAAAGTTAGAAATCCCAAGCCTAGCAAATTTATTCAGGACTTCCAGAGCAAGATTAAAGATTTTAAGAGGAGTCAGAAAAAGATTGATTTGAGGTAGTGTTATGGAATACGTGCGGACCGTAAAGGAAGCTTTAGTTGTGGCCATGGAAAGCAACTGCTTTGTATGGACAGACTTTGAGGGTACTATTTTTGACGTTGAGGCCATGCTAAGTCTGCTGAAGATAGTTGAGACAAAAGCACTACCTAAAGACCATTATTTCGCCGTCAGCATAGAAGGGGCCATAGGCATAGCTAACGGCTACGAGTTTGATATTGAGTGGATCTTCTACCCAGTCTTGGATGAAGAGGTGCGTCGAAAATATATTGAGGCTTTTAAGCGAAGGGTTGAAGACAGCGCCCCCGGAGATCGGCCTCAGAGGCGGGCAAACAGCTTCTGCTCCAATTGCGGCGAGCGATTATCTCCCGGCGTTAGGTTTTGTGCTTCCTGCGGCACAAGAGTCTAGTTGCTGTGCCTCGGGATTAGCTAATTTCCTGCCGCCAACATCTATTAAAACATCACTTTACTGATGTTTAATGATTTATAAACG
>OMRK01000257.1 GCA_900313515.1 uncultured bacterium
AAAATTTCCGCCAATGCTAACTTCCTATGCTCTGACTCAACGACCCAGCCAACGCTTAGAGATATTCAAGAGCCACTTTAGACAACCGCTTTTCCTAATGAAAACCTAAAATGCCGCCTAAGTTCCGTTTAACTTTATTGCCTAAAAATCAGGTTTAAAGTAGGATCTCATAGCACTAAAGGCGAAGCCGTTGAGGTGAATTCGGGTGGAGGATAGTCTAGACCCAGAGTTAGGCTTTGATTAGGTGATTCAGGGTAGGAGTGAGTTGCTCCCACAGATTTTGCAAAAAAGCCACGTCTAGTCTAGAGCGCTTTTCCCGAGATGCACGGATCATATCCCTTGATAGGATCCAAGGTTTATAATACCCCAGGCGGCTGAAGCTCCCGCCTGCGAGGAGAATGAGATGACTCCAAAGTACGGTTCAAGTAAGCAATTGAAGCCAGCTATGCCAGTCAAAGGCAGTAAGGGCGCTGCTGACGGCAAAGGCCTGGTGCGCAAGCCAGGTACGACAAAGGTACCTGTAGCCAAAGAAGATCGTTTGGGCAAGCCCGTTTTTGGCGATATCAACGAACCTCTCGATGAGGCTCTGGAGGATGTGGACAGCAAGCTGCTGCAAAACCCTCAGGATCCCGAACTCCACAAGCGCAAAATTACCATTTTACGCAAGCAGAACGACAACCAGGCAATGAAGACGGCCCTGGAAGAGGCCATGGCAGCTTGTCCAGACGTGTTCTTTGCTGTCAAGTTGGCTGATTTGCTCGAGGGCCAGGGTGCTTATGCCAAGGCAGAACCTCTGCGCTTATGGGTGGTGGAGCGCCAGCCGGATGATGACGATTCCGTACGCCGTTTAGCAGCCACAGCCGCTCGCGCTTTCGATCTGGCCACTGCCGAGCATTACTATGTTAAGCTTATCGAATTGCGCGATGACGAAGATTCTCCTCTGGGAGCAACTTTCTTTGAGGAAATGCTGGGCAAGGGCTTGAGGCCGGAGCAGCGCACTCAACTGCAACAGATGGGTCTGCGCCTGGTTGCCAGAGCCTTGGTTCACCACGACAGCAACGCCAGCCTTTTAGAAACTGCTGCCAGTCTGGCTTACCGAACCAGAAATTTCGTAGAGGCCCGCGGCGCTTACGAGAGAGCCATCAGCACCAACCCCGATCACAAGAATGCCTGCCATTGGAAGGTTGAGCTCCTGCGCGTCTACGCCCAGTTGGGTTTACAGCAGCACTGGTCGGCCCTCAGTAACAGCTTCATAAACGAATTGAAGGGTTATGTTAAGCAGGATCGCACCAATCAGCGCATGTGGAATTTGCTGGCCGTTCAACAGATTCAGGCCGGCCTTTTCGACGATGCCATTGAAACTTTGAAAGACGCTTTGTCGGCCGATTCCAAGAATACTAGAGCCCTCTGGGAGCTGGGTCGTCTCTATGTGCGCCGTGGCGAATCTCAGAACGCTATCGACTACTACCGCGACATTATTGACGATCCAAACGAGCGTAAGAGTATAAGGCGTGCCATCGAAAAAGCGTTGGCTGAGCTCTACGTAAAACTTGGCATGTACAACGAGGCCTTGACTATTTACCTGCGCGACGAGGATAGCAACTCGGCCTTTATCGCCCCCATCATGGAGGCCACCGGTCAGCTGGATGAAGCAGAGAAGCTTTACCTCAAGTCGGTAGTGCAATCTCCTCGCGATGCGAAGTGTCACCTGGGCCTGGCCGAATATTGGGTGCGTCAAGAGAACTGGCAGAAGGCCATAGAGTCCGCCAAGGCTGGTCTGGAGTGCAACTATGCCACTGAGGAAGTACACACAGCCCTGTCTGTGGCTATGGCTACGGCGTTTATGAAACTTAAGCGCTTCGAGGAAGCCCTGCAGGCTATGGATGAGATCTGCGAGCAGTATCCGGACTCCATCCACTGTTCCTTCCGTCGCGTCAAGCTGCTGATCATGCTCAAGCGCAATCAGGAGGCTTTGTCTTTAGCCGAAGATATCCGTCAATCGGCCGAACATCAAACCGGGTGTGCTCCGGCCTCTTCGGTGCTCTGGGAACTCCTGGGCGACACCTGCTCTCTGTTGCGCAAGTTCGATGAGGCAGAGGATTCTTACGCTCAAGCCCTGAAATACGATGCCATGAATGCCACCGCCGCCCGCGGTCTGGGAATCATAGCCGAAAGGCGCGGCGAACTGGTTAAGGCCTACTCCCTTTACAAAAAGTTCACCACTTTGGATCCGCTCAATTTGTCCACGCCCACGGTTAAGAAGTTGCTGGTTAAGATAGCAGAAAAACTTACCCCTGAACAGTTGGAGATGGCCGAGGCCAATACTGGCCTGTTAACGGCCGAGGCCTTGGCTGAAGAAAGTGAACCAGAGGAGCAGGATGATTACCTCGGCTATATGCCCTCCAAACCCCGTCCCTTCCCGGGCTTGCCAACCGGCACAGTCAATGCTCCGAGCAAACCTGCCAACAACGACGGTTGGTTGGGTGATGGTAGCGACAAAGCCTATTATCAGGAAAACTACAATTTTTAGACGGCGACGTTAACTTAGTTCTGCCCGCTCAACTGTAGGTATTCAGTTTTGGGCGGTTGAGTGGGCACCACCGAGCCCGAGGCCCCCTACCACTTCGTAGTCTGGATCTACTAGGCGCGAATAGGTAGGGGGTCTTTTCTTGGATTTTGTACTTACAGCCGTAAAACAAAAAGCGAGGCTAACCACCACGCCTACTGCGTAGCGATCAGCCCCACTTTACAGGCTCAAAAAAAATCAGCTACTTGCTTCTCTCCAATCTGGCCCTCTCACAAGCAATAGACTGCAGAGCTGTAATTACCACGGTATCTACAATGTCTTCCGCCTTGCAACCACGGGAGAGATCGTTGGAGGCATAATCGAATCCCTGCAGTACCGGACCTATAGCCATGCCGCCGGACATACGCTCTGCCAGCTTGTAACCGATGTTGCCCGACTGAATGTCGGGGAAGATCAGCACGTTGGCCTTGCCAGCCACAGGTGAGTTAGGAGCCTTGGAACGGCCGATCCTCGGGATAAGAGCGGCATCCACCTGCAACTCACCATCTATCACCAGCTCGGGACGGCGGGCCTTAACCACACTCAAGGCCTCAGTAACCTTATCGATCTTCTCATGTTTTGCACTACCTTTAGTGCTGAAACTCAACAAGGCTATGCGCGGCTCCACATCTAAGAAGAGCCTGCACGACTCGGCCGTAGTAATAGAAATCTCGGCCAATTGTACGGGATCGGGATCGATCACTACGCCGCAATCGGCAAAGAGCATGGCACCCTTCTCGCCGAAAGATTGGTTAGGCGCAATCATAAGGAAGAAGCTGGAAACGGTCTTCAAGCCAGGACGTACACCCAGGCACTTCAGAGCGGCCCTAACCGTATGTGCAGTGGTATTGGTAGCACCGGCCACCGTGCCATCGGCCTTGCCGTCACGAACCAGCATATTAGCGTAATAGAGGGGATCCTCCACAACCTTTCGGGCCTCATCGGGCGTCAACTCCGCAGGCTTTCCCTTGGCCTCGGCCTTAGCCCGACGCAACTCATAATAGGCCTCGGCATACTTATCAAAATCTTTGGACTTGATGTGGTCTAAAATCTCGACATCGTCAAGAGTAACTCCCACTTCCAAAGCACGCTTGCGCACATCTTCGGGATCACCAACTATAGTAACCTTGGCGTATCCCCGATCGGTGATAATGCGCGCAGCCTGCAGAGTTCTCTCATCTTGACCTTCCGGTAGGACTATATGACGACGATTAGCAGCAGCCTTGCTACGTAAAGACTCGAGAATTTCCATAACCACACCTCTCAAAAAAATATAGTAGCTTGCATTCTCTCCAAAACAATCTGACGAACGTTACCCAAAAAAAGAACTTCTAGAAAACAGACCTAACCGGGAGTTTTCCTGCCAAGAACTCCTCATCGAGGCCAACAGAACTCAAATGCGTTCAATCTCTCCATGTAAGCTCTTTCAGCCAACCAGGCAACAGGCTAAGACCGTTCTTTTTTTATACAGATCCCCCTGCATTATTCGGGAATTTCCGAAAATATTTGCACTTATTTTTACTCCATCTTGCCCCTGACCCAAAGCCTCACCTACTGCAACGCCGACCTGTTTCAATTAAAACGCCTCCTAGGCCTCCCCTACCCTCTGCTCTCTCTTGCCTCAATCCCCATCTAAGTCTCTCTTCTCTCTCCAGACGATATTTAGCTATTCCTTTTGTGCCAGGGGTTTTGTTGAATATTTCGAAGGAGGCTGCCTGTTGGATGAAAAACACGCCCAAACGTTAGCTATTAAAAGTAGAAGCTCACGCTGGTTCTCTATTAGTGGAAGTGAAAAAGAGGGATAGACTCTTGAAGATAACAACACGCTTTTTTAATTTTATATTGGGCCTGTCTGTATTTACGCAATTTGTCATGCTAGCTCCGGCCCATTCCCAAGCTTTCCCAGAATCCCCAACCCCGGCCTTATCCGAATCGGCTCCGGTGCAAGTAGAGAACTCCAATAACGGTTCTGCCGAAGCTTCTGCATCTAAACCTCAGGATTCACCTGAAGCTGGCACCCAACCCTCCCCCACAACTTCTCAAACGTCAGCCACTACCACCGAGAGTCAGGCAGTTTCCGAAACTAACGCTTTACCAACAACTTCTGCAGAAGGTCAAGTGCCCCCTCCGGAAGTCCAAACATCGCCAAGTTCCGATCCCTCCCAGCCTACTCCAGAAAATGCCCAGTCCTCCGCATCCGAAAATCAGGTGATTCCCGAAAACGGCGCTTCTCAAGCCGACAAAACCTCACAGTCTGAATCCTCCTCAAACTCGAAGGCCTTAGATGGCCTAAACCAAGAGCTCAATCAGGGAAAGAATGAGAGCATAGAATTAGATTCCGAAAAGAGGACTGGGTTTAGCCTGCTCCGCTCGCAAGATCTGGCTGATTATCAGCGCACCCGTGGCATTTGGGTCTCTGATAGCGGGAATGGACGTATAATTTACATGAAAAACCTGCGCGGCGAAGATTTTTATCCCCTCGGTATCAGTGGTAGCGGCGTAGGCCATTTTTTGAACCCGGAGCAGATCTGGGTAGATCTGGAAGGAAAAATTTACGTAGCCGACCGTGGCAACAATCGCGTTGTGCGTATCGATAATATAACTGGCATGGGTTGGGTCGAAATGAACAACGATTTCCTGGAGCCGCGGGGTGTGGCCTTCCATGGCAAGCGCCTTTTTGTGTCCGACACTGGGAACGACCGAATTTTAGTTTATGAAAAATTTGGCGATCTCACTCCCATGGCCGAGCTAAAAGACGAAAAGATCAAAAAGCCTGGCTATCTGTGGCTCGACCTAGAGGGCAATCTTTACGTCTGTTGTGGCGATAACAATTTAAGAGGCCAGATAGTACGCATTCCCTTCGATTTGACGGTGCTACCAAACCAGTGGAAAGTTTACAAGGGTCAGGGTCTCAAAGGCGCCAGCTTTGCTCCAACTCAGCTGGTACAGGACGACAACGGAACTTATTTTATAGATTCCGCCAATCAACGCCTGGTCAAAGCAGATAATTTCAAAGGCCGCAATCCCTGGGAGATAGGCGGATATGGTCGAGGCTATTTCCAGTTTTTAGAGCCCAAAGGTGTGAGCTTAGATGAAGAGGGCCACCTTTACATTGCCGATACCGGCAACGACCGCATAGTTTGCGTAGATCTTAAAGAAGGCGCCCGCAAATGGCAGGTGTACGATACTACAGAACCCAACTTCGGTCTGCGCAGCCCTAAGTGTGTCTTCGTATGGTCTCCGCGCCCAGAACCAGAGACAAAAGACGAGGAAGAAGACGAAAAGGGCAAATCAAAAAAATCTTCTAAGTGAAGGGGCTGAAATTGATGTCCCCCACGCC
>OMRK01000256.1 GCA_900313515.1 uncultured bacterium
ATTGTTAATTCTGCCCGCACCCGTGCATTCTGCGCTTAATTTCTAATTACGAATTATCAATTGTTAATTGCTCATTGCTAATTGTTAATTGCCAAAAGATCTGTTGTAATTTTTACCATGAAAATGGCCAGAACCAAAAGTATGGCCGGTCGCACGAAGGAAGCGCCGCCTTTGGTAAAGAGCTTTACTCCCAGATGATTGCCGGCAATGTTGAAAAGCCCGGCCGTTAGCCCCAAGCTCCAGAGAGTTTTTCCGCTTAAGGCAAACACGGTCAGAGCGGCTAAATTGGTGGTCCAGTTGATAGCTTTGGTCAGTCCGTTGGCTTCTTGGAGGCTGAGCCGGGCTGCACCGGTAAGAAGCAAGAGCAGGAATGTACCCGTACCTGGCCCGTAAAATCCATCGTAAATTCCTACCAAGAAAGCAAAGGCTGTACTTAAAAGTTGGGTTCTTCTCTCTGAAAAAGGCTTGTTGGGGTGATCGAAGTTTTTGTTGCGTATAACGTAAAAGGCGACGAATGGCAAGATGAAGAGCATCAGCACCTTGAAGATGTGATCGTTAATGGCTAGAGCCAGGCGAGCTCCCAAGGCTGATCCGGTCAGAGCGGCTACAATGCACCAGGCGGCTTTTCTAACATTTATGTACCCTAGCTTAAAGAATTCCCAGGTGGCAATACTGGTTCCCATAAAGGAACTTATTTTGTTGGTGGCAATGGCATTGTGAACCGGAAGACCAGCCAGCATGTAGACTGGCAAGGTGATCAACCCGCCCCCGCCTGCCATGGCGTCTATGGCGCCGGCCAAAAAAGCTGCGGGACAGACTACCAAAAACGGCAGTAGATTCTCTAGCAAGCTTGGAGCCTCCCTCAATAAAATTCTGGGTAGCCAGGCTCGCAGTAGCTGACCATCCTGGTGGAAACTTTGGACATTTTATTCATAAATCTTTCAGCTTTAGGCTCAAGGATGCATTAGCTTCCCCTTATCATAGATGAGCAAGTTGAGGGGGCGAACAAGTTGGCATAGTTTTCCACACGTGGCGGTTGACTTGTGGGTGGGCAGAAGATTAACTTTTATTTGATAAAAAAAGCCCCGCAGCGTCGGGCCAGCGGGGCTGTGCGGAACATTTATCCTGCTATTTAGATCTTGTTATCGGAGCCGAGCACTTCCTTAATCTTGTGAGCTACTACAGCCTTAACATACTTGCGACCATCGCTGATATACTGGCGGGGGTCGAAGTGATCGGGATGGGCTGCAAAGTGCTCGCGTATACCGGCTGTCATACCCAGGCGCAGATCGGAATCAATATTGATCTTGCAGACTGCGCCCTTGGCCGCCGCCCGCAGCTGATCTTCGGGAATACCGATGGCGTCTTTCAGACGACCGCCGTTTTCATTGATGATCTTCACATACTCTTGGGGAACGGAGGAAGAACCGTGCAAAACGATGGGGAAGCCGGGCAACCTTCTGGCCACCTCTGCCAAGATGTCCAGGCGAAGCTTGGGATCGGTGCCGGGCTTAAACTTGTAGGCGCCATGGCTGGTTCCGATGGCAATGGCCAAAGAGTCAACATGGGTCTTGGTGACGAACTCCTCAACCTGGTCGGGATCGGTGAACATGGCTTTATCGGCATCTACTGAAACAGCATCCTCAATGCCGGCCAAAGTACCCAGCTCAGCCTCTACCACCACTCCGTGCTCGTGGGCGTATTCGGCAACTTTGCGAGACTCCTCGATGTTCTCCTCAAAGGAGTGGCTGGAGTAGTCGATCATAACTGAAGTGAAGCCATTATCTATGCAGTCCTTGCAGGTGGCAAAGTCCCCGCCGTGGTCAAGGTGCAAAACGATAGGAAGCTCCGGATAAAGCTCATTGGCTGCTTCTACCAGTTTGACGAGGTACACAGAGTTGGCATATTTCCTGGCGCCCTGAGAAGCCTGGAGGATCACGGGGCTTCTGAGTTCATGGGCGGCCTCTGTAATAGCCTGCACAATTTCCATGTTATTGATGTTGAAGGCGCCGATGGCGTATCCACCGGTGTAAGCCTTCTCGAACAGTTCCTTCGATGTAACAAGTGCCATTGCTATATGACCTTTCTTCTGCCTGCCCTGGAGCTTTCTGCTATGCATACCCTGCCGCGTCAAAAAACTTCCCAGGCAGTCATTGATAAATAATGGTTCCACTTAAATACCAAATGCCAATTTTCCTTCGCTCGCATCTTATTGGGTCCTGGGCCTTTGTCGGTGATTACGCAAGCAACAGAGATGGCTCTGTAAGTGTGGAGGTTATTTAGGCAGGGCCCTTCTTGAAGATGCAGAAAACGGCGGAGTTAGTGTTTAGGGTAGACAGAGAGACGTGGGGGAGGACGTGCGCAGGCTGTGCGTTATGAGCCTTTCGGGCAGAAGATATTAATGAGCGAAACAAATTAGTTGTGTCGGGATTAAAGTTACCAGATAAGTACGGGGATGAAGCGCATGAAGCGGCTCTTTTGGAGCGTTTTCAAGGCGGTGATGACTCAGCATTTGATGAGCTGATGACCATCTACTACCGTCCCGTTCTGAATCTAATTTATAAATTTAAGGGTGGTACGGCTAGAGAGGCTGAGGATACGGCGCAGGAAGTTTTCTTACAGCTTTATCGAGCCTTGCCTAGGTTTGAACTGAGAGCCAAGCTTTTTACCTACATATACAAGGTAACGATGAATCAATGCTTCAAAGAGAGGAAGCGTCGAGCCAAAGATGTTCCTATGCAGGTAAGTTTGGATGA
>OMRK01000254.1 GCA_900313515.1 uncultured bacterium
GCCGCAGTGATAAAAAATCGGCAAGTTCATTTTATTGCTAAGAAAGAACTGTTTGAGATTCCCATAATGGGGCGCATCATTGCTAGCTTCGGTTGTGTTTTCGTGGATAGGGCCGCCAAAGACGGTAAATCTGTTAACCAGGCTATAGATCTTCTCAAAAATGGTCGCCTGGTGGGCATATTCCCGGAGGGTACCCGCTCTAAAACTGGCAAGCTGCAGCGGGGACGTCTTGGAACTGCGGTTATGGCTCTAAAAACAGGAGCGCCTGTTATACCGGCTTGTGTGTTTAACACCTTTGAGATAGGACACCGTCACGGATTGCCTTGTGGTCGGCGGCTGGGGGTGCGTTTTGGTAAGGCCATTGAGGTTCCTTACATGGAAAATCCCGATCCCAAGAGCATGAAAAGCGTCTGCAACCAAATTATGGAAGCTATTGCTGAGTTGCAAAACCGAGGTCCAGTGAAATAAAGCGGCTAAAATTTGGTCGTCCGGTCTTCGGCAATAAATATGCTAGTAAGTTTATGAAAGTTAAAGCTCAGCAGTGGTTTGGGCTGGGCCAGCGGTTCTGCTTACTATGGCAGGAACCGGGCTGTAAATGTGCAGAAGGCCCTAAGGGCTTGGGAGGGTGGCTTCCAGCCGCATGAGTGGCTTCTGCTTGGAGAAATCCAGTTAATGCTATGGTATAGCGGGGGAGCTGGCAGTCTCCAGTTAAGCTTTGAATAGGAACTTAAATTTATGAATAATCAAGCTAAGCCGCGTCTTAGTAGCAATGCTATAGTGGCTATTGTCGGTCGGCCCAATGTGGGCAAGTCGGCTCTGTTCAACCGTCTCACCGGCCAGCGTAAGGCCATAGTTCAGGACACGCCCGGCATTACCCGGGATCGTATTTATGGCAACTGTGAATGGAACGGGCGCAACTTTACCGTTTGTGATACCGGCGGCCTCGATCCGGAGGATCCTGACATTTTGCGCCGTGATATCCGCCGCCAAGCCGAAGCCGCTGTAGAGGAAGCGGATTTGGTGCTTTTTGTGGTTGACGTGCGGGCTGGTATCCAGCCTTTAGATGAAGAGGCCGCGGCTATTTTGCGTCAACATCACAAGCCGGTTTTGCTGGTGGCTAATAAGGCAGAAACCTTGGAAATGGAAGCTCAGGCGGTGGAATTTTATGCTTTAGGCATGGGCGATCCTTATCCAGTTTCGGCAATTCACGGCATCTCTACCGGCGATCTGCTCGATGCCATTTTGGAAAGGCTTCCGGCCGAGGTTAAGCCCAGCGATGAGCAGGAGGTCACGGTGGCTCTGGTTGGGCGTCCCAACGTTGGTAAATCTTCCACTTTAAACCGGTTGCTCGGCCAGGAGCGCAGTATTGTACATGATCAGGCCGGCACCACCCGCGATTCGGTGGAAGCCTCCATAGATTACGGAGGCCGAGCCATGCGCCTTATCGATACTGCTGGTTTAAGGCGTCAGGCTAAGATCGATGAGAGCGTGGAGTACTACTCCAGCCTTAGAGCTAGCCAGTCCTTGGAGAAGGCTGATGTTGCCATTTTGGTTATCGATGCCCGTGACGGTGTGGTGGCTCAAGATAAGCGAGTAGCGGGTGATATTCACGAATCGGGTAAGCCCTCGGTAATAGTGGTTAACAAATGGGACCTGGTCAAGGAATTAGCAGGTGTATCTGCAACTGATGAAGCCGGCCGTGGTAAGGTGGAAGAGTGGAAGCAGGGCTTCGTTAAGAAGTTAGGTAAGGATCTGGAGTTTATGGCCTATGCACCGGTTATCTTTGCTTCGGCTCTAACTGGTGAGAACACGGAGGAGATCCTTGATGCCGCTTTAGATTCCTACGATGAATCCAGGCGTAAGGTGCCAACTGCCGTGCTCAATCAGGTTGTTAAAGAAGCTGTGGCCTTGCGGCCGCCGCCAAGTTACAAGGGAGACCGTTTGAAGATAAAGTATGTGAGTCAGCGGCCGGCGCCGCCGCCGCGCTTTACCTTCAAGTGCAACTCTCCCGATCTGGTGCATTTTTCCTATCGGCGCTATTTGGAGAACCAGTTGCGCGAGGCCTTTGGCTTTGTGGGTACGCCCATAGAGCTGAAGTTTGTCAAATAATTTAGACGTTTTACCCGGCAAGTTGATAAATTAACCTTTATGGTTGGCGGAATATGCCTTCTTGCGTAGAAAACTGCAGGTCAGGCCAGAGAGTGTGAGTTTACGATTGCGTTGCGGTATTCAGCGAACTAGGCATTCCCTGCCTTGAGCGTGGGGAGTGGTAGGAATCTGGAAAATACAGCTTTTCTTTTGGAGGAATAGTGATTTTATGAACAAGTTTGTTTGCGGTCTTTTAACGGCGGCTGTTTTGCTGGGCGCCTCGAGCACGGTCAGCGCTGCTGACTACGATTTTTATGTACACAATCGCCCCTTCAAAGGGACAGCCCATATTTCCAGTCGTTCGGTCAGTGCTGCTTTGGATGATGTTTTGAACGCGTTGGGCTATACTTGGAAGGTGGAGGGCAATGTTATTGCGGTCAGTAGCTCGGCCCACAGCGCGTCTCGCAGTGGTCGTGCTCCCGCAGTCAAGCTGGCAGGTGGCCCAGCTCTTACCGAGGCCATGCCTTACCAGATCACCTTTAACGGAACCCCAGTTAATTTGCCTGTCGATTTTAAGGCCGGTCGAGTGATGGTCGATGTTGAGAGCTTGGCTAAAGCTTTCGATCTTCGTTATAAGGTTTCCGACAGCATGGGTAGTATCGATCTGTTGGTTCCCATCACCAAGGCCCAGGCTATGGCCAATATGCCCAAGCCCAAGGAAAAGGTTGAAGATAAAAAGGACGGCGCGGCAGAGGCCAAAGATGGCAAAGATGCCAAAAAGGTGGATTACAAGCTCAATGATAATGGCAAAATTGAAACCGATGGCACCAACGCTCAGTCCAGTATAAAGGTAGACAATTTTGACTGGTACAACAACGAAGGCACTGCATCCTTACCTCCGGAAATCCACTTTAACACTATTACTATTTCCAATAGCGGTGACAAGCCTGTAACTGGCATAACCTTGAGTGTTGATGCTTTGCGCCCCGATGATAACAGTTCTGCCAACAGCTGGACAACCAATGTTGGCACCTTGGACCCCGGCAAAACCTTTACCTTCAGCCCCGAGGATTCGGTCTGGACCAACTACAGCCGTATTCCGGTTACCTGCAAACCCCTCATCACTCATGATCCGCCCAAGGAGGAGCCCAAGAAGGAAGAAACCAAGCCTGAGCCCGCCCTCACCGAGGAAGCCGTCAAGGCCGATCCCGTCGGTGCTACCTCCGGCAAGCCTGCTGAAGAGAGCGTGACAGACGAGAAGACTATTAAGGCCGACCCGGTACGTGCAGCAGTCAAGTCGATTGAAAAGTAAGTAGGATAGCAAATTACAGTTATCGGCCTCTGCCGCAAGTCTGCAGGGGCCAGAATTTTGTTTTTATGGGAAAGGTGAGCAATGGAACTTTATAAGATTAGGGTCGAAAATGATCCCGTCCTGCGCCGCAAGTGTCGTAAGGTCGATAAGGTTGATAATAAGGTGCGCGATATTCTGGATCGCATGCTGGAAACCATGTACGCCGCCAACGGCATAGGTTTAGCCGCACCGCAGGTTGGCCTTTCCCGCCGTCTGGTGGTCATGGATTTATCCGAGAAGCGCAATGAACCCATCAAGATAGTTAATCCTAAAGTTACTTTTTTGAGTGACGAGGAGGAGCTGGGAACTGAGGGGTGCCTTTCCTTTCCTGGTAAGGAGGGAGAGGTTTGGCGTTGCACCAAGGTTCGTTTAACTGGCTTAAATGAAGAGGGGCAGGAGGTTGAATACGAGGCCGAGGGACTCTTTGCCCGTTGTATTCAGCACGAGTGCGATCATCTAGATGGTAAGCTTTACGTGGATGTAGCGGAGGATTTGCGTCCGGTTGACCGGGATAAGGCGGAGGACACGGTTGCCTGTGCTGAGTCTGCCCAGGCGGAAGGCGATGGAGTGAAGGAAGAAGTAGCTCCCGAGGCTAGCGTGCCCGACAAGAGTCAGGCCGAATTGGCTGAGTAATGGGTGGAATCTAGAGACAATGCGCATCGTATACATGGGAACGCCTAGCTTTGCCGTTCCTTCGTTAATTAAGTTAGCTGAGCAATTCGAGGTTGTGGGCGTGGTGACTCAGCCGGATAAGCCCAAAGGCCGTGGCCATAAATTGGCGGCGCCGCCGGTTAAGGAGGCTGCTCAGAAATTGGGGCTTCCCATCTGGCAGCCGCCCAAGATCCGCAATGCAGAATTTTTGGCGCAAATGCAAGATTTGCAGCCGGACCTTATTTTGGTGGCGGCTTATTCAAAGCTTATTCCGCCAGATCTTTTGCAATTGCCGCGCCTGGGTTGCGTGAATCTACATCCCTCCCTTTTGCCGCGCTACCGCGGGGCCATCCCGGTGCAGGCTCCCATAATGGCGGGTGAGGTGATGACCGGTATTTCCACTTTCCTTATGGATGAAGGTTACGATACCGGCCCTCTGCTCTGCCAACGGCAGGTTCCCATTGAACCGCAGGAGAGCGGCACCGAACTTATGGAGCGCTTGGCCGTGCTTGGAGCCGATTTGCTAGTGGAAACAGCTGTGGGGCTTGAGGCAGGCACCTTAAAGGCCGTACCTCAGAGTGGTGAGGCCAATTACACCAAACCCTTTAAGCGTGAGGAACTCATTGTTGACTGGTCTAGGTCGGCAGAAGAGGTTGTGAATTTCGTTCGGGCGCTTTACCGTGAGCCTGAGGCTGGTACCGTTCACGCTGGTCAGCCCCTTAAGTTGGGCCGTGTTCTTAAGGTGGAGGATGGGTGGCAGGGGGAGCCTTCCGGGCAAACCCGTCCTGGCCAGGTTATTGGCGCCATCAAGGGGCAAGGTTTTGTAGTAGCCACAGGTGGGGGCGGTGCGGTGGTGTTGCGTCTGGTTAAGCCGGCAGGCAAGGGCTGGATGGATGGGGCGGCCTATTTAGCTGGCCGAAGTTTACAGATAGGAGAGCAGCTGGGCTGAGATAAGTTATTGCTCAGTAAGTAGGAAATCTAATTCCAAACGTGAACTAGGGGGGGCATGGCGCTTTTGAGGTGCACAGTAGTTTGGTGCACACCGTTGGAGTGCCGCAATATTTTAGAGTAGAGGAAAATTTGAAGAAATGCCTCATGTAGTTACTGATACCTGTATAACCTGCGGTGCTTGCGCAGAGAACTGCCCAGTGGAGGCTATTCACACCTCTGACACAGCTTCCCAGTATTATATCGATCCCAGCGTCTGCATTGATTGCGGTGCCTGCAAGGCTACCTGTCCCACTGATTCCATCTTCCCCGATGACGATGTCCCGGCCGACAGAGAGCATTCCATTAAGGAGAATGCCGAGTTCTACAAATAAGGCCTTGGCATTTACTCAGTTATTTATAACTGCCTAAAGCGGTCTTTGCCTTCCTCTGACGAGGGAGTGGGGCTTCCTCTCTTTCGGAAGAGTTTGAGGTGGCCGCTTTTTTTTTGTCCTTTTTTTTGATATGTGCGGGATTTTTCTGCCAGATTAGGAGTTTTGGCCTTGAAAAGAAGACTTGTTGAATTAGCTGAACTTAAGGATTTTTTTGTCGATGATCCTCCCAAGGTGTCCTTTGAGTTCTTCCCGCCCAAGACTCCCGAGGCTGATGCTCGCCTCTGGCATACCATAGTGCGCTTGGAGCCTCTGCGCCCGGAGTTTGTGGGAGTAACTTACGGCGCCGGTGGATCTACCCGTGAATTTACCCACAACATAGTTAAGCGTATTGCCAACGAAACATCGTTGGTGCCAGCCGCCCATTTAACTTGTGCTGGTTCCAGCAAAGATGAGGTTAACGAGATAGCTCGGCGCTACTGGGAAGCTGGTGTACGCCATATTGTCGCGTTGCGCGGCGATCCACCCAAAGGCTCTAAGGTTTACGTACCTCATCCGCAGGGTTATGCCTACTGTTGCGATTTGGTGGCTGGATTGCGCAAGCTGGCCGATTTTGAAATAAGCGTAGCGGTATTTCCGGAGGGGCACCCGGAGTCAAAGTCCCTCGATTTTGACATGGAAATTTTAAAGCGCAAGATCGATGCTGGCGCCACACGGGCTATAACTCAGTATTTTTTTGATGTAGATGACTACTTTAGGCTTTTAGATCGCGCCGAGAAGCACCACATAGAGATTCCAATTGTTCCCGGCATTTTGCCGATAACCAGCGCCAATAGCCTTTTAAACTTCAGCCGTACCTGCGGGGCTAAGCTTCCTGAATGGATCGTCAAACTTTTCGACGGCTTAGACGATATTCCGGAAATTCGCAGCATGTTGGCTATGCAGTTGGCAGCCGGCCAGCTTCTCCTGTTGCGCCGAGCCGGTGTAGAAGCCTTCCATTTCTTTACCATGAATCGTTCCGAGCTTACCTGGGCTCTCTGCCGCATGCTGGGTATAATGACCCAGCCGGTTTCCGATCAGCAGGTGACTTTGCAAAGCAAGGAGCGGGGCCTTACCACCAAAGATGTGGAATAAATTTAGTGTCATGTGAGCGTTAGCTACCGGGCTGAGGGGCTTGCAACCGAAGGTGTTAAATAAATTTCGCGTTGCCATCTGCTCCTGAGCTTGGGGCTATGAGATCTGTAATTTAACGCGGGCAGTCGGAGAAGAGATCTGGTCACGCGTTTTTCCAGGGCCAGAACCTAATTTAGCGCAGACGATGTGGGAACAGGCCACCACTGCCGGAGCTAGCGCAGGAGACAAAGAGTTTTTTTAGAACCTCCCTCGGTCAATTTTATCAGTAAGCTTAGGCCGGATTTTTGCTCATAGATCCTTGCCAGTTAGGCTTGAGAACTCCCGGTGCATCTGAAAATAAACAATCACCAAGAGGCCTAACGCAAGCAGGGGGAACAGAGAGTAGAGCATGCCGGATAGAGAGAAGGAAAAAATGGCGGAGCTGGATTTAGAAGGCCTTAACGGTTTAAAGCGCAGTCATTACTGCGGAACCATACGCTTGGAGGATGCCCAAAAGGATGTAGTTCTTATGGGCTGGGTGGATAAATGCCGCAATTTGGGCGGTTTGGTCTTTATCGACCTGCGCGATAGAAGCGGCATTGTACAGTGTGCCATCAACCAGGAGACCGCGCCTGAGGCTTTCCAGAAGGCGGGAAGCTTGCGCAATGAGTTCGTCATCGCCATAGAAGGTACGGTTGCCCCCAGGGCTGTCCCCTCCACCAATGTTACATTGGCCACCAAGGATGTGGAGATCATCACCAAGAAGCTGCATATCCTCAATCCTTGTAAGCCTCTGCCCATGAATATTTCCGATGAACAGCTGCCCGACGAGGGCCTGCGCATGCAGTACCGTTACCTGGATCTGCGTAAGCCGCGCATGGTGCGCAACTTGACCATGCGCCACCGCGTCACTAAAGCGGTTCGTGATTATTTCGATGCCAACGGCTTCTTGGAAATTGAAACCCCTAACTTGGTAGCCTCCACCCCCGAGGGCGCCCGCGACTATCTGGTACCTAGCCGCGTCAATCCCGGTAAGTTTTACGCTTTGCCCCAATCTCCCCAGCTTTACAAGCAGATGCTTATGGTGAGTGGCTTGGATCGTTACTTCCAGATTGCCCGCTGCTTCCGCGATGAAGATCTGCGCGCCGACCGTCAGCCTGAATTCACCCAAATCGATATGGAAATGTCCTTCGTGGAGCGTGATGATGTTCTGGCTATGATCGAGGGCCTGGTGGGCCACATCTTCAGAGAGACCAAGAACATGGAAGTGCCAGCCCATTTCCAGCGCATGACCTACGCCGACGCTCTGGAGAAGTACGGCTCCGATAAGCCGGATCTGCGCACCGATATGGTTATCCAAAACTTAACTGAAGCTTTTGGTCAGACTGGTTTTGCGGTGATCGATGATGGCGTTTCCAAAGGTCAGGCAGTTAAGGGATTTGTGGTCAAGGGGCAGGGTGGTGCTACCCGCAAGGAGCAGGATCTGTTTAAAACCTTTGGCGTGGCGGCCAAACTTCCGGGTCTCTTCTTTATTGCCAACACGAGTAATGGTATAAAGTCCAGCCTGCTCAAGTTCTTAGGCGAGGAGAAGGCTGCTGCTATCTGCGCCAAGGCGGGCGCACAGGTGGGCGATCTGCTGGTTTTGGCTGTGGGCCCCAGCAAAGAGCTCAGTGTGGCCCTGGGTAAGGTACGCTTGGATATTGCTAACCACCTCAACTTGCTCGATCCCAACGAATATAAACTACTGTGGGTGGTAGATTTCCCCATGTTCTCCTGGAGCGATGAGGAAAACCGCCTGGTGGCCGAGCATCACCCCTTCACCAGTCCGCTTCCTAGTGATATGGATCGTTTGGAGAGTGAGCCCTTAACTGTGCGGGCGGCCGCTTACGATCTGGTGTTAAACGGCATGGAGCTGGCTTCCGGTTCGGTGCGTATCCACCAGCGCAATTTGCAGGAGCGTATCTTAAAGTGCATCGGTCTTTCCATTGAAGAGGCCGAAGCCAAGTTCGGTTTCCTGCTGGAGGCCTTCGGTTACGGTGCGCCGCCCCATGCTGGCATTGCCTTGGGCCTGGATCGTCTGACTGCGTTGTTGGTGGGTGAGTCCTCCATCCGTGAGGTTATAGCCTTCCCCAAGAATACCAACGGTGTAGATTTAATGACCGGTGCTCCGGTGGTAGTTACCGATGAGCAGATGAAGTTGGTTCATTTGCAATACGACCTGTAAATTTAGGTTGAGGGTGCAGAGCTTGCTTTTAGGCGGCTCTGCACTTGTTTAGTGCCTGGTTTTAAGTGCAGGAATTCGAATGGCGGGGAGTTGAAAGGGAAACATGGATCTGCTTGTTCGCAACGGCCTGCTGGTGGTGGGTTCGGAAGTCTTTTATGGTGATATCGCCGTAAGTCAGGGCAAGATCGCCGCTTTAGGTAGCGATCTGAGCGGTTTCCAGGCCTCTCGGGTGATCGATGCCGAAAAACGCTTGGTTACGCCCGGTGGTGTAGATGTACATGCCCATTTGCAGTATCACGTGGGTGGTTTCGATACGGCCGATGATTTTGCAAATGGCACTTTAGCGGCCCTTTATGGCGGCACCACTACAACTATGGATTTTGTGGAGACTCTTCCGGAAGAATCCTTTGCTGCGGCCCTAGAACGGCGTAAGGCCCAGGCTCAGGAGGGGATTTATACCGACTTTAGCCTGCACATGTCCATGCTTCCCCACGATTTGGGGAAGCTGGAACAGGTGGAGCACTTAATTATCGATGGTTGCCCGACCTTTAAACACTATATGGCCTACGGCTTTGCCCTTGATGATGGTCAGCTTTACCGTTCCTTTAACGCTATCGCCCAAGGGCATGGCCTAGCTGTGGTGCATGCCGAAAATTGGTCGCTTATCCAGGAATTTGTGCGCCGTGCTTTGCTTGAGGGCAAAAGTCATGCCCGTAACCATTTGCATTGTCGTCCGGCCAAGGCAGAGGCGGAGGCTGTGCATCGAGTTTTGGAAATAGCCCGCTTGAGCGGAGTGGAGGTCTTCCTGTTCCACCAGAGTTGTGGCGAAGATATTCCGGAAATCCAGGCGGCTCGCGAGCGGGGCCAGGTGGTTTACGCCGAGACCTGTCCGCATTACTTTGCCTTGGATAGTTCTGTCTTTGAAGCGCTGGGATCTATTCCCATCTGCTCGCCGCCCATCCGTGAGTCCGGGCAACAGAAGCCCATTTATGAAGCTCTGCTCAATGGACGTTTGGATTCTGTTTCCAGCGATCACTGTCCCTTCACCAAGGACGAAAAGGAGAGCGCTCCTGCTTTCAACAAGGTGCCTGGTGGACTCAGCTCCATAGAAACCCGGATGATGCTTACCAAGGATATTCCCGGCATGAGTTTACCCCGTTGGGTTGAGGTTTGTTGCAGCAATCCTGCCCATATTGTCGGTTTAAACGAGAAGGGACAGCTGCAGGTAGGTTTCGACGCTGACATTGTCATTTGGAGTCGGGAGCCCTACGTTATAAGTGCTAAAAAACTGCACGAGCAGGCTGACTGGTCTACCTACGAGGGCCGTTGCGTCTCTGCTCATCCGGAAATAGTTGTAAGTCGGGGTGAGGTCGTAATTGAAAATGGTCAGTTTAAGGCTTCCAAGGGCCGTGGGCGCTACTTAAATAGGCACTTGAAGCACTAAAGGAAAACACCGCTTTAGGCATAGGGTTGGTTTGCGCAGCCGATTAGGGGGCACTTGAGCTTGAAACATTAAAAGAAAAGCCCTCTTCAAGTGTTTGGTGGGGCTGGGCCATCGACTGCGGAGGCGTTTTGGCTTGAAGCGTTAAACGGAAATAATGCTTTAGGCGTTAGGGTGTTAAAAAGGAAAAATAGGCGGTCGGATAAACTGGGGGGCAAAATTTAAAAATAGTGTGAGTGAGTAATTTGGAAAATCAGCATGAAATGGCCCGAGCAGACAGGGGAGAGGTAAGCTCTTCTCAGAGTGCAGAACAGTCGGGTAGTGGTAAAACAGCCAATGAGATCCAGATAGTAGTAGACTCTGGTCAGGCTCAGACTTCGGGTAATTCCATGGATCTTAAGCAGATAATGTCCATACTTCCGCACCGTCCTCCTTTTTTGCTTATCGATAAGGTAACTTTTTATGATGGCGTGAATGAGGCGCGCGGTTTAAAGAATTTGACCAGCGGCGAGTTCTTCTTCCAGAATCATTTCGGCGATAGTCCGGAGCTGCCCAAGCCCATTTTAATCGAGATAATGGCGCAACTGGGAGCAGTCTGTGTTCTTAATCAGCCCGAGTACAAAGGCAAGTTGATTCTTTTTGCCTCTATAGATGATTGCACCTTTGGCAAGGCTCCGGTTCCGGGTGATGTTTTAGATTTGAGAGTGGAAAATCGGGGCATGCGTCGAGGTATGGGGCGGATGCTGGCTAGTTGCTATGTGGACAATGAGCTGAGGGCGCAGGGCATGTTGATGTTTGCCATAACGGAAAAAGAGCAATGATTTCAGATTGGAAGAATGCTTTGGTTAAGCTGGGCATAGCCGAGGAATTGGTGAATATAGCCCAGGAAGGTATGGAAGCTACTGCCTCTTTGAGGGAGGATGTACGTCAAAGAGCGGCGGTCAACCAGTGGAAGGTTTTGCAGGTTCTGCAAGAGTCCGGGTTAATGGAGGGGCACTTTTTCCCGACCACTGGCTACGGTTTCAGCGACAGCGGCCGCGAGGTGCTGGATCAGGCTATAGCTAAGATTTTTAGAGCCGAGGCTGGAGCCATGCGCCTGCAGTTTGTTTCGGGAACACATGCTTTAGCGGCCGGTTTGTTCGGTTCCCTAAAGCCTGGCGATGAGCTTTTGAGCATAACTGGCCTGCCTTACGATACCATGCAGCCGGTCATAGGCATAGGTGAAAATGAGAAGAAGCGTGGCTCACTTACCTATTGGGGTGTGCACTATCGACAAGTTGATCTGTTAGAAAACGGCCAGATCAATCTGAAGGAGGTGCAGGAGAACCTCAGTAGCCGTACGGCTATGGTGCTGTTGCAGCGCTCGCGCGGTTACGCTTGGCGTCCATCACTCACCTTAGGGGAAATGCAGAAAGCCATAGCCTTGGTACACGAAAAAGCTCCCCAGGCGAAAGTTATGGTGGATAACTGCTATGGAGAGCTGGTGGATATCAAGGAACCTACAGAGATTGGAGCCAATCTGGTAGCTGGCTCCTTAATAAAGAACCTGGGTGGCTCCATAGCCCCCTGCGGAGGCTACCTGGCTGGTGACGCCGACTGCGTCGAAGGTGCCATGGAGCGTTTGACCGCGCCGGGTATCGGTCCCGATGAGGGCCCTACCTTAGGTTACAACCGGCTTATGGCCCAGGGGCTGTTTATGGCTCCAATTGTTGTAGGTGCAGCATTAGAAGGAGCCATCTGGGGCGCCTGGGTTATGGAAAAATGCGGCTTGGAGGTTTTCCCCAAGTGGGACGATCCACGTAGCGACATTATCCAGGCCGTGCGGGTCGGTTCGGAGGCGGGGCAGAGGGCCTTCTGTCTGGGCATTCAAAAATCGGGTCCAGTGGATAGCAGTGCTTGTCCTATTCCTTTGCAGCAGCCCGGCTACGATGATCCGGTGATCATGGCAGGCGGCACCTTCATTCAGGGTTCTTCCATTGAACTTTCTGCCGATTGTCCTGTTCGGGCGCCTTACGGTTGCTACATGCAGGGCGGCACCAGCTTTGCTCACGTGCAGATTGGCATTTTGCGAGCTCTGCAGGAACTCAAGGCTCAGGGGCTTTTATCGCCAAACAAGCTCTAAGCCCACAAGTCTTTGTAACGGCTGCGGCAGTGAACAGGGCCACAGTCTCTTAAATTGTTCTAGAATTGGGAATCTTATGACAGATCACAAGCTGATTGGTATTTTTGACTCTGGGGTGGGTGGTTTGACAGTAGCTAGGCATATAGGCAGAGAATTGCCGCACACGCCCTACATATTTTTCGGCGATACCTTGCATGTTCCATACGGTGGTCGCCGTGCCGAAGAGGTGGTCTCTTTTATAGATGCCATCTGCCATCACCTTATAAAGAGCGGAGCTGGAGTATTGGTTATGGCTTGCAATACGTCTTCCGCTCTGGCCTTTGATCATGTGGTTAGTTGGTCTAATGTTCCGGTGATCGGCATTATTGAGGAAGCAGCCAAGGCGGCGGTGGCCACCTCCAAGAGTGGTCGGATTGGAGTTTTAGCTAATGCCCTTACTGCCGGCAGTGGCGCCTATGAAAGAGCTTGCGCCAAAGCGGTCAGCAGTCTTTCTAAAGAAGATGTGCAGGTTACTCCGGTAGGTTGCCCTAAGCTGGTGCCTCTAATTGAGCGCGGTGAAATTGATGGGCCCAATGTGGAAGCGGCTTTGCGCGAATACTGGCAGCCTCTGTGTGAAGCTAAGGTGGATACGGTTATTTTGGGCTGCACCCATTATCCTTTTGTCCGCCCTGTTTTGGAGCGGATAGCAGGCGAAGGGGTGAAGGTTATCGATCCGGCCTTGTACGTGGTGGAGCGCCTGAAGGGCTTGGGATTTGCCGATGTGGACGGAGAGAAGGCGGAGAATCTGCGCCGTTACCAGGTTAGCGGTGATGCTCTCGATTTTGCCAAGGTAAGTAGCCAACTTTTGGGCCAGGCTGTAGGGCCGGTTGAGCATGTGGAACTCTAGGGAGATGAGGATATGGGCGAGCAGATAACCACTCTTCAGGCTCTTATTTTAGGTATTGTGGAGGGCATTACCGAGTTTCTGCCCATTTCCTCAACTGGTCACCTTTTGGTCTGTTCACAGATGGTGGGGGCAGCTAATACCTCCGGTACCTTCGAGATTGTTATTCAGTTAGGGGCCATAGTAGCTGTGGTCTTCTACTACTGGAAGCGTCTGTGGGCTAAAGCCAGGGAGTTGTGGGAGGGACGCAGTAACCTCAATTGGCGCGAGGAGAGCTCGCCCTATCATTTTTGGATAGGATTGTTCCTGGCCTTTCTGCCGGCGGCGGTGGTGGGTTTGCTCTTGCATGATTGGCTAGATGTGATTTTAGAAGATCGCAGGCTACAGGCTTATGTCATAGCCGCTACTCTTTTTGTGGGCGGCATAATTTTGGGCGTAGTTGATAAAAAAGCCGGGGAAGTTCAGCCTAAAGAAGAGGGCGAACCTAAAGAGCATGAGCTCAGTTACCGTCAGGCTCTGTGGGTAGGGGTGGCCCAGTGCTTTTCTCTAATTCCCGGGGTTTCCCGTTCCGGATCGACTATTGTAGGCGGGTTGCTGGTGGGCTTAAATCGCGCCCAGGCTACCGATTTCTCCTTTTTCTTATCTATACCAACCCTGGGGGCGGCCACCATCTACACCTTGGTGCGCAATTACGACAAAATTTTAGCCGTGGGGAGCCTGGGCTCTCTCACTATCGGTACGGTCGTTTCCTTTATAACGGCCTTTGCCGCTATTGGCTGGCTCCTGCGCTATGTATCATCTAACAGCTTCAAGGGCTTTGCCTTTTATCGCATGGCCGCCGGAGTGCTTATTGCCTTATGGGCCGCATTTTTGGCCTAGTTTTAGGGGGTGGTTCTCGTCTTAACTTGTTTATTGCGGGCTGAGTTCCGGTAGACGAATTTATGCAATACCTGTATGTCTTTTTGGGCTGGGTAATGAATGGTTGCTACTCCGTGTGTCACAATTACGGAGTAGCTATTGTGCTTTTTACCTTTTTGAGTAAAATTGGGCTTCTGCCGGTGGCGCTATGGACCTATTTTAACGCCATCACCATGATTAAAATTCAGCCCGAAATCAATATGCTCAAGGTTAAGTACTACGGGCAGGCGGATATGCTGGCCGAGGAGCAGGCCAAGCTTTTCAAGGAGAAAAAATACAACCCGTTCGCTTCCACCATACCGATTATTATTCAGTTGGTGTTGCTTATAGGTGTGGTGGGAGTAATCCGCCAGGGTATGGATAACCCGGCCATAGATATGAGCTGTGGCTCGGTTAATTTGGGGGATACGCCCAGTCAGAGCGGCTTAAAGTTGTTGTGGGCACCGTTAATGGCTGGCCTATCGGCCTGGCTCCTCTCTGCTGTTCAGAATAACGCGGATGTTTTGCAGTCGGAGCAGTCTACGCTCAACAAGTACGGAATGTTAACCTTCTCGGTGGGGCTCTCTCTCTACCTAGGTTGGTTTGTACCCGTGGGCACCGCGCTTTATTGGGTGTGCAGTAATATCATGGCTGTTATTCAGCTATTGCTCCTCAATGCCATAATTAAGCCGAGAAGATTTGTAGATTATCAGGCCTTGCAGAAGAGCCGCGAGGAGTTGGCCAGCCTGGAAGGCACCAAAAAGAAGAGCGAAGGGCTCTTTTCCGAGAATAAACGCCGGGAGAGACGGGATTATAAGAAGTTTTTCTCTGTTGTCAACAAGCATTTGGTTTTTTACTCGGAGAGCAGTGGTTTTTACAAATATTTCCGAGGATTTATAGAGTATATCTTAGGTCACACCAATATCGTAATACACTATATTACCAGCGATCCCGACGATCAAATCTTTGAGTTGGAAAAGAAAAATACGCGCATCCGAGCTTACTATATCGGTGAAAATCGGCTCATAACCCTCATGATGCAAATGGATGCAGATATTGTGGTGATGACTATGCCAGATCTGGAGAATTTCCATATCAAGCGGAGCTACATCAGAAAGGATATTGAATATATCCATGTTCAGCATGGTCTGGGCAGCATTAATTTAACCATGCGCCAGGGTTGCGTGGACCATTTTGACACCATCTTCTGCGCCGGTCCGCACCACAAGATCGAAGTTCTCGAGACCGAAGAAGTTTATCACCAATCGCCTAAAAAATTAGTGGAGGTGGGTTATCCCCTTATAGATGACATTCGGGCCGCTTACAACAGTTGTGAGCATAAAAAGAACGATAAAACCAAAATTCTTATAGCGCCATCTTGGCAAAAGGACAATATTATCGATAGTTGCCTGGAGCCGCTTTTGGAGCAACTCAAGGATAGTGGTTTTAGCATAATTGTTCGACCGCATCCCCAGGAGGTACGCCTGAAAAAGGCTTACATGGATAAGCTGGTTCACAAGTACCAAGATAATGCCGATATCGAAATTCAAACCGACTTTACCTCCGATAATCCGGTTATGGAAGCCGATCTGCTCATTACCGACTGGTCAGACATAAGCTGGGAATATGCTTTTACAACCTTGAGGCCGGTTATATTCATAAATACACCGATGAAGGTCATGAACCCTGAATACAAAAAAATAGCTGAAGTGCCCTTGAATATTTTGTTGCGTGATAAAATTGGTAAGAGTCTCGATATTGAGAATTTGAGCAATATCAAAGAAGTTGCTGCCTATCTTCTCGAGCATTCCGAGGAGTACCGCGAGCAAATCGATAAGCTAGCTCATTATTACGTATACAATTTGGGTAATTCTGGAGAAGTGGGGGCAAAATACATTATACGGGCTCTGCAGGAAAAGATTGCGGAGAGAAGGGGACAAAAATTATGAAAAAATATCTGGTTTCTGCAGCGGTTTTGATCTATGTAGCTTTTTGCTCGGCGTTGCTTTTTGGTGTGGATGGCCAGGCTTACATAGATCCTTCGGTCATGACCTACGTTATTCAGGCTGTGGCTGGTGTGATTATTGCGATTGGAGCCGGCCTGACCATATATTTCCGTAAGGCCAAGAAAAAGATCAACGAGAAGTTGGGTATAGATGAAAATCGCAATAAAGAAGTGGAGTCTGATGATATTATTGTAAATGAGGAAGATAAACCAGAATAGCTCGGCTGCTACAATAAACCTTATTTGGTTAGTTTCTTTCGAACTGCGTACCTGAACTTTTTAGAAAGGCGGGCTCTTCTCAAGCGCTTGTTTAAGGGCCTTTTGTAATAAGACATGAAGCGTAACGTACTGCTCAATCCTGGTCCATCTACCACAACGGAGACGGTGAAGCTGGCCCAAGTGGTTCCCGATATATGCCCGCGTGAGCAGGAGTTTATCCAGATAATGCGGCCCATGCGTGAGGATCTGGTCAAGATTGTTCATGGAGATCCTAAGGAATACACGGCAGTTCTTTTCTGCGGCTCTGGTACTATCGGCATGGATGTGGCCTTAAACTCGCTGCTGGCCGACGGGAAAAAGGCCTTTATCATTAATAATGGCGCTTACAGTGGGCGAGCCTGCGAAATAATTCGCCATTATGGACTGCCTCTTTTGGAACTTAAGCAGCCGTTGGACACTCTACCCGATCTGGATCTAATTGAAAGAACTCTTCGGGAAAACAGCAGGGATATCGGTTACGTTTATATGACCCATCACGAAACGGGAACCGGACTTTTAAATCCTATTCGTAATGTTGGTGCTCTGGCCCACAAGTACGGCACTTTTTTTATTACAGATACTACCTCTTCGTATGCCATGATTCCCATTAATGTTTACAAGGATAATGTCGATTTTTGCATGGCGTCTGCTCAAAAGGGGATAACGAGCATGACCGGTCTTTCTTTCGTTATTGGCCGCCGCAGCCTTATTGAAAGCAGTAAGAATTTCACTACCCGTTCCTATTATTGCAATCTGTTTCGCCAGTATGAGTATTTTGAAAAAACGGGTGAGATGAATTTTACGCCGCCCGTTCAGACCGTTTATGCTACCAAACAGGCCTTGGCCGAGTATTGGGCCGAGGGCGAAGCTGCTAA
>OMRK01000251.1 GCA_900313515.1 uncultured bacterium
TTAAGCGCATGAATAGTACTGTGCTTTCAATGTATCGTGATATGTTACCCAGCCGTATGGAGCATACGGCTATTATTTTTAAGGATGAGCGCGTAAGCTATGCTCAGGTGGAAGATCTGAGCGAAAAGGTCGCCTACTACCTGCACAGCCAGGGCGTAGGTCAAGGAAGCCTGGTTGGCATCTTAATTGACCGTTGCCAATACATGAGCATTCTTATTTTAGCGGTATTGAAAACCGGTGCAGCCTATCTCCCCTTAGACAGCAATTATCCGCCCGCCCGCCTCCTGTTTATGCTTAAAGACTCTGGAGCTAACTACATGATTGTAGACGATAACCTGCTCCATCTACTTGAAACCACCGAATCGCGGCAGGAGGATAAGCCGCAGCAAGATTCAGCTGCAAGCGAGGCTACTGACCATTTCAAGCAGGCAATTCCAGCCCTGCCCATGCTTAAACTAAGCGAAATCACCCAGCTACCAGCGCCGCCTATTCCCCATTGGTCCCAAAGCCTGACCGAACAAGGACCGGAAGCTCTTTTTGCCGTGCTCTATACTTCCGGATCCACGGGCATTCCTAAAGGCATAAAGATACCTTACCGAGCTCTCAACCATTACGTACAGGTATACACTGAGTTGGTCGGATTAGATAAGAACAGCGTAGCCTCAAGCTTTGCCAGCTTCAGCTTCGATGCCCACGTTATCGATCTTTATCCAGCCCTGTGCCGAGGCGCCACACTCTGCATTGTGCCCAGTGAAATGCGCCTTAACTTGCCTCAGGTCAGCCAATTATTCGAAGCTAACCATGTAACCCATTCCTTTATGACCACTCAGGTGGGTCGTCAGTTTGCCCTACACTTCGACAGCGCCAGCCTTCGCTATCTCGCCGCTGGGGGCGAAAAGCTGGCACCATTTCAGCCAGATAAGCATTACACGGTCCTCAATGTTTACGGTCCCACGGAAACCCTCTGCACCGTCTGTGCTTTTGCCGTAGACAAGTATTACGATAACAACCCCATCGGCAAGCCTCACCCAGGCACCCGCTTCTATATTTTGGACGATCACATGCAGCCGGTGCCTCAGGGGAGCTGGGGTGAGCTTTACCTGGCCACGCCCCAGATGATGTTAGGTTACATTAACCGTCCCGTGCAAGAGGCACACGCTCTAGTAGACAATCCCTTTTATAAGGATGGCGAGCCGGACTATTACAAAAAACTTTACCGCACCGGAGATAAGGTTCGGTTGGGAGATGATGGCAATCATATTATAGGCGGTCGCATAGATCGCCAAGTACAGGTGCGCGGCTTCAGAATTGAACTGGGCGAGGTGGAAGAGTGCCTTAGCAACTATCCCCAAATCGAAAGCGCTGCCGTAAAGGCCTGGCCTAACCCCGATGGTAGCCTTTACTTGGCGGCCTACGTTACTACCCGAAATGGCAAACCCTTAGATAAGAATGGCCTAGTCGGATTCATAAAGTTCAGAAAGCCAGCTTACATGGTGCCCCAGACCATAACCCAGCTGGAAGTTATGCCGGTTAATGCCAATCAAAAGATTAACTACGAGGTGCTGCCCTGCCCGCTGGAGCAAGGTAACGCCGGGCCGGAAACCAAAACGCTTGCCGAGTCCCAAGCTAATCAAGCAGAAGTTCAAGAAGAGAAGGCCCCCAACCAAACAAATGAGGCTGCGGCTGCAACAACCGTCACTGCTTCTTCAAGTTTAACTGAGCAGAAACTTCGCAGACTTTTAGCCCTTGCCTTAGGCCGCAACGATTTTTCTCGCTCCGATAATTTCTGGCAGTTAGGCTTAAACTCCATAGGCCTTATCGCTCTGCTGGCCGACGTCAGCCAGGAACTTAACTTGAACCTCACCGTTAGCGATCTGGTCAGCTACCCCACCCTGGAGAAGCTGACATCCTTCGTCGATAGTCAAAAAGAAGATTCCTCCACACGCCGTGGCCCATTACAGGAAGGGCCCTATCCGCTCCAAGATTCCTATCCCTTAAGCTCGATACAGATGGGCATCTACCTGGACTCTATCCTCTCTCCCAATTCTTGCGGATACAACAATCCCTTCCTTATTAAATTTCCCAAAGGCACCGAACTTATCCGGCTGCGCAACGCCATAAATAAGGTAGTTGAAGCTCATCCTTACCTTAAAACTTATATCGGTCTCGGTCCGAACTTGGAGGCTGCCCCCGACAAGGCCAATGGAGATAATCTGGAGCCCCGCCAGTTCCGCAACGTCTCCCCGACTCTGCCCATAACCGTTAAAGAGACCACCCAGGGCGAGATCAAAGAGGGCATAGACTACACTATAAGGCCCTTCCGCTTCCTGGCCAAAGATCAGGAATTCAGCGGCACCAACTTTTTAACCCGTCTGGCCCTTATCTACAACTCTGAGAATATCTACCTCTTCTTCGATATTCATCACGCCATTATTGATGGTACATCTATAGAGTTGCTCTTAGCCGACTTAGATCGCGCTTACCGGGGCGAGGAACTGGCTGGTGAGACCTACACCGCCTACGATGAGGCCCTGCACGAGCGCTTGACCGCCACCTTAAACGAGGAGCGCCACCGCCAAGCCCAGCAATATTTCGATAAGTTATTTGCCGATATCAACGGCGATATGACCCTGCCCGGGGCTGCTCCCGGAGTTAGCAATATCGGTGGCAGTTTAAATAAGCAGCTTAATTTTGTCACCAGCAAACTCAATCTCTCCCAGATAGAAGCCTTCTGCCAACGCAATGGTATAACCCCCAATGCCTTCTTCTGCGGCGTTTTCGGTTACGTGTTAGCCAATTTCACCGGTCGTGAAAGTAGCGCCATAACCTCCGTTTATGGAGGTCGACGCGACAGCCGCTTAAATAAGGCCATGGGTATGTTTACCCGCACCTATCCTATAGCTATCTATGCGGGCGAAGATTTGAGCGTTACAGACTTCCTGCAGGCTATGCAGAAGCAGATCACCACCAACATGACTCAAGATGATTGCCCCTTCGAAGAGCTTGTGCACAGCCTGAGCCTCAAGAACGTGCCCATGTTGGTCTATCAGGGCAACCGCTTCGATAGCTTCCAGTTTAACGGACAGAGCCTGGCCATTAAACAGCTCTCCCAAGAATCCAACGCAGCCTTATCCCTGGAGATATACAACAATCCAGAAAGCGTGCGCTTTACCGCAACCTGGGCCGATAAACTTTACGATCGTTCTCTGATTAACAATCTTTTAGACAGCTACCTTACAGCTCTGCTGAGTTTCATGCAAGTAGAAAAGCTCGGCCAGGTTGAGCTTTTAGGCCCTGTTTCCTTGGAGCGCTGGCATAAGTTGAATGCCACCGAAAGACCCTTCACTTACTATCCCACTATTAAACGCTTTGAAGACAGCGTCGCTGCCCACCCGGACAAAACGGCCCTAATTTGCGGCAACGAAAAATTGACCTATGGAGAGCTCAATGCCAAGGCCAACTACCTAGCTAACCTCCTTCAACAGAGTCTGGGGTATCTGCGCGATATACCTTTAGGAATAATAACCGACCGCTCGCCCTATGCTTATGTTGCTCGCTTGGCCGTTATGAAGGCTGGCGGTGCCTTCATGTGCCTGGGCGAAGGTTTCCCAGAAAACCGCATAGAGTCCATTTGCCGAGAGAGCCAAACGCCCGCCCTTCTGGTGAGTGCAAACGTAAGCGAAAAATTTGCTGCCCTCTTTTCCAAACTGGGCATTAAAATTTTCGAGCTGGAAAAACTGCTGAGCGGCCAAGAATGGAAACAAGCCCAAAATATTACCAATGTTACACATAGACCTCACGATCTAGCCTATATCATTTACACATCCGGCTCCACCGGTACGACCAAAGGAGTGATGATTGAGGAGCATTCCCTCTCTCATCTGACCTGCGACATGGAACTGAACGATCAATATCACTCCTATGCAGGTGGTAGCCACGTGTGCAGCGCTTGGTGCGCCCTAACCTTTGACGTTTCCGTTCTGGAATTTATCGTTCCATTCTGTGCCGGTCTTACCACACGCCTCATGACCCAAGAGGAGATCCAAAATCCCGAACTTTTGGGCCGGGCTATGCTGGATTCCCATGTAGATTCAATGATATGTGTGCCCTCCTACCTAAACAACGCCTGGGAATCTCCACTCCTGCGCCAGGCCCTAAATGGGTTGCACAACCTCAATCTTGGCGGCGAAGGTTTCTCCGTGCCCCTGTACCGCCAGCTTGTCAAGTTGAATCCCAATCTCAGCATCTTTAACTGCTACGGTCCTTCCGAGGCCACAGTCTGCTGCAGTAGCAACAAGATATTGTCAGCCGATAATCCTACCCTGGGCCGTCCTATGACCAATACAAAAATTATCATGCTCAACCGCTTCCAAAAGCCATTACCCTTGGGCGCCGTCGGCGAGCTCACCATTATAGGGGAAGGCGTGGGACGCGGCTACTTTGCCAACCCCAAGCTCACCGCTGAAAAGTTCATTACACTATTCGGTTTGCCCGCTTACCGTACCGGTGATCTAGCCTGGTGGAATTACTACGATGAAGTTCAGTTTATCGGTCGCGTGGACAGTCAGGTGAAACTGAACGGCTTACGCATCGAGTTAGATGAAATCCGTATCCAACTGGAGCATCAGCCCCAGATAAGCTCGGCGGCGGTAGCCATTAAGAACATTAATGGCTCTGACCACATCTGCGCCTACTACACGGCTTCTAAGCCTGTGGACGTGAAGGCTCTACAGGTCAGCCTGCGCCAGAATCTAGCTCCCTACATGATGCCTTCCACCTACACCCAGTTGGAGAACCTGCCTCTGAGCACCAACGGCAAGACCGACCTTAAGGCACTGCCCGTGCCCGAGCTCAAAGATAGCGCCCGCGTCTACCAAGCCCCTCAAAACGATGTGGAGCGCGATTTCTGCCAGATCTTCCAGGATGTTCTCAACGTCGACACTACCGTAGGCGCCACAGACAGCTTCTTTGATTTGGGCGGCGCCTCCTTAAGCGTCACCAAGGTAGTGCTGGCCGCCGAACGCCTGGGTTATCCCATTACCTACGGCGATATCTTCAACAATCCCACCCCTCAAGAGATCGGCAACTTCTTGGCTAGTAAAACGGAAGATACCCAGATCATCCGCACCCCAGAGGACATCACCCATTACGACTACACCGGCATAAATGAGATTCTCAAAGGAAACACCCTGGAAGGCTGGGATCCCAACTCCAAGCGTTCTCTGGGTAATTTGCTACTCACCGGTGCTACCGGATTTTTGGGTATCCACATCCTGCGCAGCTATCTCGAAAACAACAAAGGCCACTGCTACTGCCTTATGCGTCGTGGTAAGCAGAAGAATCTCAAGAGTCGTCTCCAGGGACTTTTAGTTTACTATTTCAGCTCAGATTTCAGCGAATATTTCGATTCTGGACGCATAACCCTAATTGAGGGCGATGTTACCAATCCAGCCGATTTCGACAAGCTGGATGATATCCATGTAGACACTCTCATCAACTGCTCGGCCAACGTGCGCCACTTCGAGACCAACGATCTATTAGATCGAGTAAACGTGCAAGGCACACGGAATGCTGCCGCCTACTGCCTGAAAAACCGCGTACGCCTGATCCAAATTTCCACCTCCAGCGTGGCTGGCAATTCTTTAGACGGCGTACCCATGCCACTCGAGCCTATGACCGAGCATATGCTCTATTTCGGCCAGCGGATGGACAATAAGTACGTACTCTCCAAGTTCCGGGCCGAGCGGGCCGTTTTGGAGAATATTCAGCATGGCTTGGACGCAAAAATCATGCGCGTTGGTAACCTTATGGCGCGAAATCAGGATGGCGAGTTCCAAATAAACCTCAACGCTAACAGTTTTGTAAACCAATTAAAGGCCTACCACGTCATAGGCAACATAGCCTACGAGGATTTGGGAAGCCACGTTGAGCTTTCGCCCATCGATTTCACCGCAGAAGCTATTCTGCTCTTATCACAAACTCCACGCCATTGTTGCGTCTTCCATCCATTCAGCAACCGTGCCATTTACATGTATGACCTAGTTAAGGTGATGAAGCAGCAGGGAGTAAACGTGGTACCATGTCAGCGCAATCAATTCTTGGAAAATTTCAACCTAGCTTCCCAGGATGATCAGAATGCGGAGAACTTCTCCAGCCTAGTCGCCTACCGTAGTATTGCCCACGGCCACTCTATAACCGAGCTTAAGGCCGACAATGCCTACACTATGCAGGCCCTCTACCGTCTGGGCTTCAATTGGCCGCTGGTGAGCAACTCATATCTGAATCTCTTCATCAACTCTCTGGTGAGCTTGGGCTTTTTCGATATATTTTAGGTAATTGCCGCCGGATATGCGTTGAAGGGCAATTTGTCCCTCCGCTTTCCGGCGGCGTTTCCTATGTCCACACATAACAGTGTAGTGCCTATTCTGCTGACTCACTCTTAAAAGTAGCAATTGTCCAGGCCAACCAAACTGAAAAGACAAACAAAGGCAGGGCTAGCGCCGATCAGCCTAGAAAGCCGCGCCCCCAGAGGCTTTCAACATAAGCAAACTACCCTCAAGGGAGAAAACGGAAACATGGATATAGCGTACTTAAAGAAAGCTGCTCTGGTCTGCGGCCTAGTGTTAGCAGCCTGGGCAATCACGCCAGCTGTTCAAGCAGAGAACAAGGGCGGCCAGAATGATGGATGCTGCTGCAGTGGCAACTCCTGTTGTTGCGGTAATAGTTGCGGTGCTTCTGCCTCCAATCAGGCAACTCCAGCTACCAGCGGTCGGGCTAGCGGCATTCACCGAGCAGACTTAGACACTTCCGTGGATCTGCACCAAGATTTCTATCACTACGCCATAGGCGGCTGGCAGAAAGCCAACCCTATTCCCAGCGATCAGGCCCGCTGGGGAACCTTCACCATTTTAGCAGACAACAACACCAA
>OMRK01000249.1 GCA_900313515.1 uncultured bacterium
CTTAGATTTGCCAAAAGCAGCGATGAGCGTTAAAATTTATAAAAAAATTCAACATATTTTGTTGATTTTTAATTGTAAATATAGCATAATTGATGTTCCATAAAAAGAAATCGGGGATAGATAAGAACGTGCTCAGCCGTCATCAACATAATTATTGGATTGAAGTAAACCTGGACAGCATCCGCCGCAATTACCGCCGCTTAAAGGCTCTAGCCCCCAAGGCCCAAGCCTTGGCTGTGGTGAAGAGCGAAGCCTACGGCCACGGCCTGGAAACTGTCGCCTTAACGTTAGATGAAGAGGGTGCCTGGGGGTTTGGCATTGTCAGCATAGAGGAAGGTAGGCGCCTGCGCAAGGTGGGCATAACAAAACCGCTGGTTGTCATCGCCCCTATTTTAGCCACCCAAATTGAAGAAGCTATAAAACTAGATCTTCGTCCGCCCATCTTTGATCTAGAATTTGCCCAAGCCCTCTCCGATGCGGCAGTCAAAATGGGAAAAACTGCCAAGGCCCACCTTAAGGTGGATACCGGTATGGGACGTGTGTCCGTCACTCCATCCGAGCTTATAGCCTTCTGCGGTCAAGTAGCCAAGCTGCCTAACCTTGAAATCGAGGGGCTCTATTCCCACTTTGCCGCCGCAGACCAGCTCGACCAAAGCTATACTCAGAAGCAGTTTGCTAAGTTTTTGGAATGTGCTAACCAGCTCTCCGATTTAGGCCTCAAGATCCCCTATCGCCACATTGCCGCCTCCTCTGCCACCATGCTCCTGCCCAGTACCCAGCTGGAGTTAGTCCGCTTGGGGATATCTCTTTACGGCCAGTGGCCATCCAAAGAGGCTCGCCTAATTATGGCCAGCAAAAACGGTACCCTCTACGAGATGAGCCAAAAACAAGTTAACGGAAGCAAAGCTCAGGACGAATTTGGAACCTCTCAATTCAAGCATAACTACGCGGCCGATTTTCTAGAGCCGGCTCTAACCTACAAAGCTATCGTAGCTCAAGTAAAAACGATAGAATCGGGCAGTTGCGTAAGCTACGGCTGCACTTTCACCTGTCACCGCACTACCACCATTGCCCTACTGCCCATAGGTTATGCCGATGGCCTCAATCGCCTCTTAAGTAATAAGGGCGAAGTCTTAATCCGCGGCTATCGCGCCCCTATCATAGGGCGCGTCTGCATGAATCTGTGCATGGTAGATGTCACCGACATTCCTGGTGTAAAGCCCGACGATGAGGCCGTAATTATCGGTACCCAGGACAGTCAGACGATATCGGCCGAAGAGGTGGCCGACAAGCTGGGCACAATTAACTACGAGGTTCTTACCAGCTTGCCTATGCATATCCCTCGCTTTTACCTGGGACGCAAGCCAATCGATAGAAACGAGGACTAAAACTAGGGACTTTGCCAATTAAGCTGGAAGAACCGTCATGTGAGCAAAAGAGCCTCGGAGGAGAATTTGATGTCCATAGTTGAACGCTTCTGCCGCTATGCGGCCATAGATACCCATTCCGATGAAGACAGCACCACCAGTCCGTCTACACCCAACCAAGTTGAGTTTAACCGCAAACTCAGAGAAGAGCTTATCGCCATTGGTTGCCAAGATGTTGTGCTGGATCAGTACGGAATTCTCACCGCCACCGTTCCCGCCAATAAGCCAAATGTGCCCATTATTGCTTGGCTAGCCCATGTAGACACCTCTCCGGAAGTGAGCAGCGAAAACATTAAGCCCCAAGTTGTAGAAAATTACCAGGGCCAGGTTTTGACACTGGTCGGAGATCCCACTCAAAAGCTCGATCCTAAAGAATTCCCCGAACTGAACACGGTCATCGGCCATACCCTGATTACCACCGACGGAACCACACTTTTGGGAAGCGATTGCAAGGCCGGCTTGACGGCTATTGTGGAAGCAGCCGAGCACTTGCTTAAGCACCCGGAAATCCCTCACGGCGAAATCCGATTAGTATTTTCCGTAGACGAGGAAATTGGTCAGGGCACGCGCCACATGAACCCAGAGCGCATCAAGGCCGATGCAGCTTACACGTTAGACGGCGGTGCTACCTCGATGATCGATTGTGAGACATTCTCAGCCGATCTGGCTACTGTGACGATTGAGGGCATAAACACCCATCCCGCCCATGGTAAGGGGCACATGGTCAATGCCTTAAAGATTGGAGCCGAGTTGCTGGCCCGCCTGCCTAAAGTAATATTGACTCCAGAGACCTCCGACGGCCGCCAAGGCTTCCTGCATCCTTACTCATTCGA
>OMRK01000248.1 GCA_900313515.1 uncultured bacterium
ACGAATCCAAGAGCCGGGCCTTGGTGTTTTTGGGACACAAGGTTTCCACTGCCCCTTCCCCAATTACCTTCATATTGCTAATTATCTCTAGACGTAGCACAGCGAGGCTGTCTATAAGCCTCACCGCCCCCCCCCCGGGTGGGGGCGGGCACAATATCTCTGGTCCGGGCCAACCCACCTTCGCCCTCTACAATGAAACGGGCCGCAATCTAGCCCTCGCCAAGATGCGGTCCATCCCGTTAGTAATTACTAATTCCTAATTGCTCATTGCTAATTCTATCTGCACCCGTGCCCCCCCCGCACTTAATTTCTAATTACGAATTACGCATTAAGCATTACGAATTATCAATTTCCAATTGTTAATTGCTCATTGCTAATTTCTAATTGCTATAAGCTTTCCTTGGGATTGTCTCCGTAATCGTTGCGCCCAGGCTGGCTGTCCTTTACCAACCAGAAAAGCATTATGAGGCCCCCAATAATGGGAACAAACAATACCAACCAACGCCAGCCGGAATATCCAACGTCGTGCAGTCTTCTAATTAAAACACCAAGACCCGGTAAGAAGGTCGCCAAAGTCCAAACAACAGCAAATCCCAAATAAATATTCTGATTGTCCAAAACCCCACTGACAATCTTTACTCCAAAACTTACCAGGAAACAGAATAAGGCAAAATACCAATACTCGCTTCTGCGAGCTCGTCCCTTAAAATCAGCATAGTGTTGAAAAACATGTGTAATCGCTTCAGTAAAACCCATACAGCAACCAAAACCTCACTTTTCTAAACTTTCACGAGGCCAGGTATTCCCCCAAATCGAGCGAACTACCTGCCAGGGCCTAGTTCAGTAGCTTACTAAAATTTATCAACCGATATAAAAAACAGGATGCTTTGTGTCCTGTATCCATGTATCCAACAGCGCCTCAGGACAAATAAAGAAGGGCTACTCTCCAGTTCTTTTTAACTAATAAAAATTATTTAAATGGAGCCAAAAATAATGAACGACCTCGCCATCTCCCCAAAACAAAGCCTTAAATTAGCGGCTGGCGCCGCATTTCTAGCTATTTTAGCAATGACAAATCCAGCCGCTTCCTCCCCTGTGCCCCCCAACTCGACCGCTCCCGACAATGTCGCAGGCTCCTCTACTCCCCCGCTCTCCCGCCAGGCTTCTTCAGTACCTACCGGCCAGACCTCGGGCGCCGCCTTTGAACGCACCAATAATCCCGTCCCAACCGAATCACTCCCGAATAAAACAAATCATTTCAAGGCCTTGCCTGGCCAAACCACCCGTTTGGGCGCTTCCTGGATCGGGAACGGCGTAAATTTTGCCGTTTATTCCGCCCACGCCACAAAGATGGAGCTCTGCCTTTTTAATAACGAAGGCCTTGAGCAGCAAAGAATAACCATGTTTTCGGCGCCCAACGGAGTATGGCACTGCTTCCTCCCCCAAGCCCGGCCCGGCCAACTTTACGGATACCGAGCCCATGGCCCCTTCAATCCGCAACATGGCCTCTACTTTAATCCTCATAAACTTCTGCTAGATCCCTACACCCAGGCCATAGGCGGTCGTCTGAAGGTGTGCGATGAATTGTACGGCTATCACAAAAATGGCTCCGATGATAAGGATCTCAATACTCCCGACGGTCGCGACAACGCCCCATACATGCTAAAAAGTTGCGTAACCGATCCCCATGACTTCGACTGGCAAGGCGACCACCCCTTAAACAAGCCTTTAGAGAATACCATAATCTACGAAATACAGGTTAAAGGCTTCAGTAAACTCAACGAAAAAATTCCTCAGCATCTGCGCGGTACCTATGCCGGCCTGGCCCACCCCGCCTCTATAAAATACCTCAAAGATTTAGGTATAACGGCGGTGGAACTTCTGCCCGTCCATCTCACAATGAGCGAGCCACGCTTGGACGATCAGGGCTTAAGCAACTATTGGGGATACAACACCCTTGGCTTTTTCTGCCCCGATCCTCGATTTAGCGCCAATCCTGCCGAAACGGTAAACGAGTTTAAATCTATGGTCAAAACTCTCCACCAAAACGGCTTGGAGGTAATTTTGGATGTGGTCTACAACCACACCGCCGAGCAGGGCGCCGATGGTCCCCAGCTTTCCTTGCGCGGCCTGGACAATCTCTCCTATTACCGTCTCGATCCACCCAATACCAGCAATTACTGCAACTTTACCGGTTGCGGTAACAGCGTGGATACCCGCCAGAGCCCAGCTCTGCAACTGGTAACCGACAGCCTGCGCTTTTGGGTGGAAGAAATGCATATTGATGGCTTCCGTTTCGACTTAGCCACAACCTTAGCCAGGGTCGGCCCCAATCACGCCTACAGTCCCGACGCTCCCTTCCTAAAAGCGCTGGCCGAGGATCCCACCTTTGCCCACACCAAGCTTATTGCCGAAGCCTGGGACTGTGGTCCCGATAGCTATCAGGTGGGCAAATTCCCTCAAGGCTGGAGCGAGTGGAATGGTGATTGGCGTGATACGGTGCGCCGCTTTTGGAAAGGCGATACTTCTGTGTTGGGAAAGCTGGCCATTAAACTGTCTGGTTCCCCCGATCTGTACAGCAATCGCTCCCCGCTGGCAAGCATTAACTACGTTACCGCCCACGATGGCTTTACCCTAAACGATTCTGTCTCTTATGAACAAAAACACAACCTTATGAACGGTGAGGATAACCGCGACGGCTCCAACGACAACCACTGTTGGAACTGCGGCCTTGAAGGGCCCACCGAAGATCCAGCCATCAACCGCCTGCGTTGGCGCCAAATGCGCAATATGCTGCTCACGACCCTTTTAAGCCAGGGAGTTCCCATGCTTTTGGGCGGCGACGAGCAGGCCCGCACCCAGGCGGGCAATAACAACGCCTACTGTCAGGACAACGCAATATCTTACTATGACTGGCTCCACTGGAACAACCAGAAGCAGGAGTTATTCAATTTTACCCGCTCAATTATTGCTCTACGTCAAGAACACCCCGTTTTCAGAAATTCAAACTTTGCCAAGCGTTATATTTTTTATTCCCCCGATGGCCAAGCTCTGGACAATTCTGCCCTTTCCCAGCTTGAGGGCCACTCTCTGGGAATGTATTTAGAAGGCAGCGATGTAAAAGCGGATGCGACCCACCGAGAGAGCCCTTTTTTGTTGCTTTTTAACAACGGCGACGATACAGTACAATTCAACCTGCCTGAGCAAGAGGGAAAAGTTACCTGGCAAGTAATCGTCGATACTTACAGCTATCCGCAATTGCCAAACTGGAAAAATGAAGACCACTTCTACCGTTTGCAGCCCCATTCGGCCGCTGTCTTGGAAAGCTCAAGCTTGTAGACAATTAACAATTAGCAATTAGCAATTAACAATTAACAATTGATAATTCTTAATGCTTAATGCGTAATTCGTAATTAGAAATCAAGCACAGGGTGCACGGGTGCAGATGGAGGGGGAGCGTGGGTGCGGGCGGTTGCGGTGCAAGCAGAATTAGCAATGAGCAATTAACAATTAGAAATTAGGAATTAAGAATTAGTAATGTACAGCTGCTGGGAGGAGCTGGATTTTTGGGACCGGAAAGGTCGAGATATGAGCGGAAAAATAGACTTAGATTTAGCGGCCTTAGGGGATCTGGGCTACGGAAAGAGCCTGGCTATAGTGGGACTGGAGCGGGGCTCGGGCAAAACTACTCTGACCGATAATCTTCTACAACTGTCCCGCCGTACCAATTCACCAGTGGCTGTTTTGAGCATAGGCTACGAGCGACCAGCCAGGGGCTCTAACAGTTCTTCTGGCCACTATCACGGCGCCTCCCTCCCCCGGCCCGCCGCGACAGAAAGCACAGAAACAACCGGCGAATACCGAGTATCCCCGGGCGATTTAGTCTTCACCACCCTTGCCCTGCTCCATCGCGCCCAAATCGAAGCCGAAATTTTAGCCTTATCGGAGGGCCGGGCCGATTTGGGCGGTCTGGTTCTAGCTCGAGTGCACCGCCCGGGCCGGGTCAGTCTAGCCGGCGCTGAACATTTTTCCCAACTGGCCGAAATGATAAGACTTATCCGAACCAGCAACTGGGCCCACACTATTTTAGTTGACGGAGCGGCCGGCCGTATCACCCAAATTCGTGCCTTGGGTGAAGATCTGCAATTTATTTTGACAGTTCACCTGAACAGGCGCAATTATGTGAGCAGTCTGGCTAGATTGCGTTTCCTAGACCAGGCCGCCTCCACTCCGGTGTTAGACGCAAACGCCTGGCAGACAGCTTGCGGTTCAGATTCTTCTGCATACGTAAACTGGACGGGACCCTTGTGCCAAAGCGACCTGGCCGCGCTTCCCCAAGATTTAAAACTTCTGCGCCTGGAAGACTTAACCAAAGTGTTTATAGAGCCCACCGCCTACGCCCGGCTTTACCAGAGAGGGCAGATCTGCCTGGCCCGCTCGATTCAGCCGTTAGCCGTTTACGTAAGCACGCAAGGGCTGGGCCCTTCTGAACAGATAGAGTTGGAAGAAACCATGCCGCATCTGCAGGTACTTATCGACAAGTAGCGCGACTCTCTTTCAGTTGTCCGGCCGACCAAACACTGTGGCTCGGTACTCGCGCGCGTTCTCCGCACTTTCCTCGCTCACCATCCCGAGACCGCCACACCCCAACGGCCTACCCCACAAGTCCGGAGCTACCACGGGCCGCCAACGTCCCCCATAAGCTCGCGGCCGCAAAATCCCGTCGGCCCCTCCCACAAATCCGAGGCCATCATGCGCTGCCACCTCCTCCGCGCCGCCTCTGATTAGATCGGAAACTCGCCCCTGCGCCTGCCGAAAATCCACAATTAGCAAAAATTGAGCTGCGGGAAGGGAGCCAGTTCCTCAAAGCGTTTAGCCACCTGCAGAATGAGACGATCGCTGCCGCGCGGTCCCACGATCTGTAAACCTATGGGCAGGCCAGCGGCGCTCACCCCGGCTGGAACCGTTATGGCGGGCAGTCCTGTCAAATTGAATGGATAGGTGAAGGGCGTCCAACCGAACAGCGTGTTAATCACCCGTCCGCCCACCGTTTGCGGCCGCTCCAAATGGTAATCGAAGGCTTCCAAGGGCATGGTCGGCGTGATCATAAGATCGTAACGCTCGAAGAACTCATCCATAATATAATAAAGCTTAGTACGCTTGATGGAATCCTGGCTGTACTTGTAGGTGGGAAGCTTCATACCCTCTTCAATGATCTCCACCATCTCGGGTTCCAAAAGCTCGCGCATCCTGTCATTGAGCGGAGCATAGCGTGAAGCGTAAACGGTGTTCCAGATGTTAAGCTCGATAGGCTCGGGATCTTCGGGAATGGGGGGATTTTCTTCCATTACCTCATAGCCAAGCTCCTTGAATTTTAAGGCACCCTCCGCCACTGTTTGGGCAACCTCATCCTCAACGGCTGCATAATTTAAAGTTGGGCTATAAGCAATCTTCAAACGGTCCTGGGCAGTCTTGGGCCAATCTACCGGATTCATGCTCAAATTGTCGTGAGAGCTAACTCCGGCTAAAACCTCAAAGAGCAAGGCCGCATCTTCCACATGACGGGCCAAGGGGCCAGTATGGCTCAAGGTGTAGTAGAGATCGGGAATTGGGTAACGCGGTACCATGGCAAAACTAGGCTTAAAGCCGACCACGCCGCAAAAGGAAGCGGGAATGCGAATAGATCCAGCGCCATCAGTGCCTTCTGCTAAAGGTGCAAGTTTAGCGGCCACAGCGCAGGCCGAACCGCCGCTCGAGCCGCCAGCATGACGGGTAAGCTCCCAGGGATTGAAAGTTGTTCCAAAAACCCGGTTGTTAGTTATTCCCTTGTAGCCAAATTCCGGCGTATTGGTCTTGCCAATAACAATACCGCCGGCCTGGCGAACACGGGTAACCGATATGGAATCGCAGTTGGGAATATTGTCCTTGAGGGTGAGAGAGCCGCAAGTGGTACGCATCCCCTCGGTGTAGGAGAGATCTTTGATGGCCACCGGCACCCCGTGCAAGGGTCTGTCGCTGGGATATTCCTCGGCCTCACGAGCAGCCTTCAGGGCACCTTCCGGATCAACAGTAATAAAGGCATTGAGCCTGGGGTTAAATTTATCGATACGCTCCAAAAAGGCCCCTACGACCTCTACTGGAGAGAGTTCCTTTGCTCTTATCTTCTGGGCCAATTCGACGGCCCGCAAATCACAAATATCCATAGCAAAGGCTGAACTTTGCCAAAAGTTCCGGCCATTTCCTGCCAAGAAAAGCGATAAAATCAAACTCCGTTCGCGATCACCTTTATCGCTGCGTACGAAGCGATTCGGCTAGGCTATCAATTATCTTCAGGATCTCCTCAAGGAAATACCGTGAATCGTTCCGCCCAGCCAACAAGAAGCAATGCCAATCGCTCATTCCCCGTTCATGCAGCGTCATGCGCTAGCCTACTGGAAAGGTGCGCTTGCCCACACCTAACCTGTCTCTCACCCATGCTCGAATACACTAATCTAGTGGGAATTGCGTCGCCCAAGTTGCAAGTCACCCTCATCCATGCGCAGCAATGCAACTCCCTCCACACGTCCACTTCACAATTCAGGAGGGTTTTCATGCTCCGGTGCGGTAAGTCTCCATCTTTCTTTTACCCTGAGCGGGTAAAACTGCAATTGTGTTTTTTTATTTGGTGAGGTTACTCGTTAGGTATGTCGTCAGAAGCGTTAAAAGGATTTGTCAAAGGACAAAGGATCTTAAACGAATCGGATCCGCAGATGGGGCTGGGATGCGTTGAAGAGTTGATAGATGACCGCCTGCTTAGGGTTTACTTTCCTGCCAAATCGCAAGAATGCTTGTACAGAATAGGAACGGCCCCGCTACGCCGAGTTATACTCCAGGCGGGCAGCATCGCAGTAGACCGTCAGGGCCATCATTTCCGCATCGAACGCATAGAAGAAAAAGACGGTTTAGTAACGTACTGGCGCGGCAACCAATCTATTGCCGAAACAGATCTGGAAGATAAGATTCCTCTGGCCACCTCTTTGGGCCGCATGCGTTACGGGAGCGTAGGTTATCCGGAAGATCTTCCCCTGCGCCTGGCCGCTCACAACCTTAAAGCGAAAATGCTAAGCTCTGAGGCTTACTTCAGCGGCGCTTCCCGGGTTACCTTGCTCCCCCACCAGCTCTATGTCACCCGGCAGGTGACTTCCATGCTGGCCCCGCGGGTGCTCCTTTCAGACGAAGTGGGCTTGGGTAAAACCATAGAGGCCGGACTAATTTTCAGCGTTCTGCGCACCCAAGGCCGAGCCTCGCGCGTTTTGATCGTCCTCCCCGACAGCCTAACTTATCAATGGTTAGCCGAAATGGCTCGCCGCTTCAACGAGATTTTTAGTTTAGTTGATAAGGAAGCCCTCAACGAGGAGGATCCTTACTGGGACGCTCGGCGAGCCATAACTCCCTGGACGGCCCTAAAAGATGGCCTTCTTTCCAAAGCCTCCCGCTATGAGTGGGATCTTCTGATTGTAGACGAAGCCCACCATCTCCACGAGGGCCAGGCCGCTTACGAGGCGGTAAGTCGACTGGCAACCATTTCCCGCAGCGTACTTTTGCTCACCGCTACCCCCTCCAGGGGCGGCCTGGAAACCGAATTCGGCCTGCTGCGCCTGGTTGATCCCAAGCGATTCGTCAATTTCGACAGCTACTGCCGGGAAAGGGAAGACTGGTACCGCGGTTCCGCTTTAGCCAAACAGTTGCAAAACCGCTGCCAGAACTTGGAAAAGACTGTTTACCAGCTCATTACGCCTACCGCCCAGGAGAACAAGTTAAACTTATCCCCAACCGACCAGCCAGAGGGACAAGAAGCCACTCAAACTAGTGTGCAACCTGCCGCAAAACAAGACTCTGCTCAACAGGCTACCACAGATAAACAGGCGGCTATAGATAACCTGAAGAAAATTTTGGCTGAAATATCTTCCCACTACGAAGGAGACCAACAGATCAGCACTCTGATCGACCAATTCAGCCAAAAACTGGAGCGGGAAGAAGACTTCTGCGCCAGCCCGGCCTTTGGCCAGGCCCGCCATCAACTTCTAGCTGCTCTGATCGACCGCCATGGCCCGGGCAGAATGCTTTTCCGCAATAGGCGCATTCATCTAGCCAAGCTCTTCTCCGGTCGTTCCATCCACCCAGTTCCTTTATCACGCAAGTTTAACGAGAACGTTTTCCCCGGCTTAAAGCAACTTACAACCGATGTCATTCGCCAAGATCCGCGCATTCTTTGGATAGCTTCCTATGTTCTTTCTCATCCTGGCGAAAAGATCGTTTTGATTGCCAACCGCATGCAATTGGTCACCGCCCTACAGGAACGTCTGCGCGATATATTTGGCATTGAATCGGCTATCTTCCATGAGGGCCTTAGCGTAGTGGAGCGTGATCGCCAAGCAGTTTGGTTTACAGAGGCGGAAGGAGCTGACATTCTGCTCTGTAGCGAGATTGGTAGCGAAGGCCGCAATTTCCAGGCGGCCCACACCCTCATCTTCTGGGATATTCCCGTCCATCCCGATGCTGTAGAGCAACGCATAGGCCGCCTAGATCGCATAGGTCAGACCCAACGGGTAGATGTATACGTGCTTTACTTCCGGGGCGGCAAAGAAGAGCGCCTCTTCGCCTGGCATAAAGCTTTAGGCTCCTTCGACGGTCCGGTCGAAGGTGGGGAGGAGATCGTACGCGACGTGGCCCTGCTGTCCTCCCTGGATACCCCCGACTTCAACGATTTGATCAGTCGCTCCCTCCAGCTGAAAGCCTCCTATCAGCGCGAGGCGGAAGCCAATGTCGATTATCTGGTAGACCTAAATTCCTTCGATCAAACCCAGGGTGAGCATTTAGTTAGAGTTATCGAAGACGAGGATAAGCAGTTCAACACTGCCAACACCATCATCCGACTTCTGGAGCGTTTCGGTGTAACTGTGGATGAGACTAGCACTCCACATCTTTACCATCTTTCCCCAAGCAAAAATATGCAGATGGACATGCTTACCCGCCTGCACGAGGGCGGCATGCTGGCCACTTTTGACCGTAACCTAGCCATAACCAGGGAAGAAGTGGAATACCTCACCGGTGCTCACCCTCTGGTAAAAGAGCTCATGTCCTTTGCTCTGGACGGCACGGAGGGTAGTGCTTCGGCGGCCACCTGGAAGGATGCTCCCCAAGATGGAGTGCTTGTGCAGTTTCTGTTCATCTTCGAGGCCTTGGGAGCCGACAGTTTAGAGCTAGGCCGTTATCTTACTCCTATGCCTCTCTTGATCAACGTCTCTTTGAACGGAACTATTTACAAGGGCAAGATCCCCGAACCTAAGCAGCTAAAGCGCATAAAGCCCAAAGATGCAGCCAGCCTTTGGGAAAAGATCAGCACCCACGTGGAAATTCTAACGGAAAAGGTTAGCGCTTTGGTGCAAAGCAGTGTCGATCCTATACGCGACAAAGCTCTGCGCAAGGCTAAGCTTATTTTGGGCAACGAAAAATCTCGCCTCCAAGAGCTGAGCAAGGTAAACAATCTGGTCACAGAGGCAGAGATCAACGCCCAGGATGATTTAAACGAAGAAGTTTACTCGGCCATAGCCGATGCCGGCTCTCGCCTCGATGCCATAAGGGTTATAGTCATGGAGAAGAAACAATAGTGACTCAATCTTGCCGATTCCCACGCTACGTAGAGATCACTTCCGCTCGTGAAAGCCACCTAGCCGAGGGTGGAACCGACAGCGAAGAACGCCTAGTAGACATTATCTGCGTGCCAGTTAAGCCACTAGGTGAGACAGTATCACAGACGGAGATAGATACTGTGCCAGTTGCAGTTAAGGCTGAGGCTATGCCCGCTGCAGTCAGCAACCTGCACGCCGGGGGCCCCAGCGATACAAAAACCGGCGGATCAACCGGCAAGGCAACCTACTCTGTTGGCACGGCCCTGCTGTGCCTGCCCGCCGATGTCTGGTACAGACTATGCGGCATTATTCAGCCGGGCAATGTGCTGTATGACGGTTTTTACAACTGGCTTAAGACCGTCCATCCCAGCCAAACTTGTGAAAAAATGGAACAGATCCTCCAATCATTGGCCTGGCCCGAGAGCTGTCAACGCACTCTGGATATGAGCCTTGAAGCTTACTGCGGGCGGACCGGCTCCGGTTCCTCTACGGAATTGGATAATACACGCGATGAGCTCTTAGAGACCACAGACAAATTATACGATAAGTTTATGAGTCAGACTCTAGAGACTAAAAGTAATTTACCGGTGGAGTCGGAGAATCTTGACCAGTTAAAGTCCTACGTCGTTCCCTTTCCAGATCCACTTACCCCCCATCAAGTAAACGAACTGATAAGCAGATACTGGTCAGCTAACTGTGCCGAGCGTGAGCGCAGCCAGCTCCCCGCCTCTGTGCCGACCCTGTTAGAAGCTAAATTTAGGGTGCAACACTGGCAGAGCATAAAAATTGGCCTTTTGGAAGCTGGTGCTGAGGCCGAATACGCCTCCCATTATTTGATAACTCCACCTCCTGGGCAGGCGTTTGAACACCCCCTCATTTTTGCTCCTAAAGTTAGTCGTGTTAAAAACTCCACCATCCGGGCTGGTCGATTCTGAGGGTTTTAAAAGCCTAACCAGAGCGGAAGCGGTGCCTTTTCGGTTAGCCTTACTATTGACATAGAATTTTTTTTTTACTATAATACTGCCTGCCTGGATGGCTCAAAGCGGAGCGTAGCGCAGCCTGGATAGCGCACTTGCTTTGGGAGCAAGGGGCCGCCGGTTCAAATCCGGCCGCTCCGACCACGTTGGAGCTCCTTTGCAGGCAGTGTGGTGGTGTTTTATGCGCCCATAGCTCAGGGGATAGAGCAACTGCCTTCTAAGCAGTGGGTCGGAGGTTCGATTCCTCCTGGGCGTGCCAGTGTATACAGTTCTATGGTGGATGTAGCTCAGTTGGTCAGAGCGCCGGTCTGTGGAACCGGAGGTCGTGGGTTCGAGCCCCACTATCCACCCCATTTTGTGCCCTTATTCCGTCTGGAGCGGGGTAACAGGTGAGGGTCGCTAGCTCAGTGGAAGAGCATCTGACTTTTAATCAGGTGGTCGCGGGTTCGAGTCCCGCGCGACCCACCAGAGAGAACTCCTTCGTTTAGAGGCAGTTCTTTTTTTATTCCCTACCTATCCATTCACTCTTCCATCACCGGTCCCAGTCTTTCCGCCTATGAGCGGATAATGGAGGAAAGCCGCCTGCACCGTTGAACGTCCCAAGCCGTTTTTTAGCTGGTTTGGTAAACTCTGGACAATTTGTGGAGCAACCTCACTGGCTTGCGGCTTAGAATGAAGTAAAATACGAACTTAATTAAGTTTGAAATTATCTCAAAAATCATGGTTTAGGAGCGCAGATTATGGCTTCCAACAAACGTAAATCTACCGATAGCGTGCAACGCAAAGCTATACGTCAGGTGGACGCAGAAATACGTGAAATTACTCCACAGGAGAAACGCAGAAACTTTTTCATTCAGGTAGGAGTCTGGTTCTTGGTCATTGCCTTTTGCATGACCTCGGGAATTATGTGCTTTGCTATAGGTAGCAACGAACAACAGGAGCAGGCTGAGACTGCTCGGGAGGCCAAGGACGAACTGCAGAGCGAAATAGACCGCTATCAGAAAGAGGTCAGCGCCGATGCCCGCAACGTTGAGGCCTTGGCTAACCTTGGCTACTACTGGATGCAGAAGGGTGACACTCTTCCCACAGCCGAAAATCTCAAGCAGGAGGCTAAAACTAAGGCTGCCATCGACGCGAATTTGGCCAAAGAGGGCAACACCACCGTTCCTAAAGAGGCTGAAAAGCAGGAAAAACAGATGAGCCGCGAGGAGGCTTACGCCCACGCCCGCGAGAATTTTGAAAAAGCACTGGCTATAGATGGCAACTACCTTTTTGCCAAGAGGAACCTGGCCGATCTGGAGATGCGCGAAAATCACAAAGATAAGGCCAGCGCACTCTACAAGCAGATTGTTGATTTCTGCGGCCAACCTATAAAGTTGAATCCTGGCGATGATGAAGCAACCATCAAAGCTAGTCGCGACACCCAGAAGGTGGGCGCCGAGGTTGAATTGGCCCGTATCTATGCCATCGACAACAAGAACAAAGAGGCCCTCAGCCTTCTGGAAGACGCCGTAAAACTGGATCCGGGTAACGTAGAAGCTTATCACGTCAAGGCCCTGATCCACCTGGCTGAAAAAGATCTTACATCCGCCCACAAGGCCTTCGATTCTGCGATACTGATTTCCAGCAATATGGGCGATATCAACCAGGCCATAAATTTCTGCTTAGAGCAAGCTCAAGTTTATAAGAGCAACAATCAAAAGGATAAGGCCAAGCAGACCTACCAAAAGGCCAAAGATCTTATCCCTGCCAATATGGGTCCTCAGGCAGAGCAGATGCGCACAGTCATCCAATCTATGATTGATCAACTGGACGGCAAGAAACCAGCCCCAGCCCCCAAGAGTAGCTCACCGGCTCCAGCCAAGCAGGCGACCGGCACGGCCGCCCCCGCAGCTGCCTCCGAGCAAGGTAACGCCGCGCCCGCAGCCACCTCCGAGCA
>OMRK01000243.1 GCA_900313515.1 uncultured bacterium
ATGGGGAAAATTTATGCACAAAACTAACTAGTTAAGCGGGAAACATAGGTTGCTCAATGGAACTTTAAGATGGGGAGGGGGAGATTACGAGCTGGTGGCTTTTTTGCCCGCGGCAGCTTCTGGAGCTGGGCTTGCTGTAGCCCGAGTGGGGAAGGTGTCAGGCGAGGGCAGCGGCTTACTCGGGGGTAATGCCTTTGAAGAAAAAATTATTTGTGTTGCTGGCCTTAGTGCTAGTCTTTGTCGCCTGGGCTTGCGTGGATATGCAGCAGGCTGTTTCGGAAGAGAAGCCCGATGCCAAGAAGAGCGCGAGTTCTAAGGAGGGAAAGAATGTGAATGCCCAAGAACATAAGTTCGATTTTGTATTAAGCTCCGGCAACGCCGAGGCCATGCAGAACGGGGGAGCTGCTGCCAAAGAGCAAGCAGCCTCAGAGGTTAAGCCGCTCGACAAGGCCCGCCGCGATCAGTTGCTGGGCCGTCTGCCAGCCCTGCCGGCGGCAGATTCTTTGGTTAAAGATTTCAACCGACGGGCCGATTCAATTCCCGCGCCCAGGAGCGGTGAAACCGTTAAAGTGAGTTTCCCGCCGCCCGACGAGATTGCGCAGGGTGTAAATGCGCCCGATGCTAAATTGGCGGCCGATGCTCCTGTTGCTACTTTGGAGCGCTATTCTCCCGAGGGCAAAATCCACACCGCGCAGGCTATAACTCTAACCTTCAGCCAGCCCATGATTGCTCTGCAGAGCCTGGATATGTCCGATGCCTTCATTCCAGCCGAGGTTAGCCCCAAAACAGAGGGCAGTTGGCGCTGGATGGGCACACGCACCGTCGTCTTTGAGCCAAAAATCCATCATCTGCCCATGTCTACGGACTACGAAGTGACCGTGCCGGCTACTCTCAAAGATGCTGCCGGGCGCCCTATAGACAAAGAACACAAGTTCTCTTTCTCTACTGAGCGCCTAAAGATTCAGGGCACTTATCCTTACGGTGGCACGGTTGGCCCAGAGCCGGTGTGCTATATGACTTTTAATCAGCCAGTAGAGCCGCAGAAAATTATCAAGTTCATCCAGCTGCGTGAGAACAACAGCAGCAAAGAAGCCGTGGCTATAAAGCTGGTTGAAAAAGATAAGATTCCCGATGATGTTCCCGCTTACGGAGCCGCTAAGAATGCGGAAAAAGATCGCTTTGTTGCTTTCCGCCCCACAGCTCCCTTAAAGGCTGATACCAGTTATCAGATTGTGCTTCTGAAGGGGGCACCTGCCGCCGAGGGTCCTCTGACCACCGAGAGCGATGAAACACGTTCATTTAGAACCTATTCTCCGCTGGAAGTGAGTTGGACTAATGCCGACAGGAGCTGGAACAACGGTAAGCTGGGCGTAGGTGAGCCTTTCTTAATTAATTTTAACAACCAGTTGGATAAGAAAGCCTGCCCTGCCTTGGATGCGGTGGAGGCTGTAGAGCCTAAGTTGGCCGGTATGAACATCTCCATCTCTGGCTGTCAGCTCAAAATCAGCGGTGAGATGAAAGCTAACACCGATTACAGCGTTAAGCTCAATCCCAAAATTACCGATATTTACGGACAGACCTTTGGTTCTAAGGCCAGTAGACTTATAACCTTTAGAGTTGGCCCTCTGGAGCCTTACATTGAGGCCCCGGGTCGTGATATAGCTGTGTTGGATCCGCAGGGTCCTCCTGTCTATTCCATATATACTGGAGCTGTGGATAAGTTCCGCATAAAACTGTTCAAAGCCAATTTCCAGGAGTTTACGGAGTACCGCTCCGAGTATCACAGTTTCGAAACCTTAGATAAGTTTAAGGGCATTGGTAAGGAAGTCTGGGACAAAACCATCAAGGTAAACGGTCGTCCCAGCGAGTTGATACAGAACCGTATAGACTTGAGCAAGGGTCTCAACGATGAAGGTCACGGCTTGTTGCTTTTGGCCATCGAATACGGTAAGCCTCGCTCCGAACACCATTACACCAAGACCATCTGGCTCCAAGCTACCCATTTGGGCTTAGATGTTGTTGAAGATGATCAGAACGCTTATTGCTACGTAACCGATCTGTGCACCGGCAAACCGATCGAGGGCGCCACCGTTTATGGAGTGCATGAGAAGGCTACAACCGATGCGAATGGTCGTGCTGTGCTTCCCGGCGAGGAGAGTAAGAGAGAAGGCAGGAGCAGCGGTTACCATTTCCGGACAACTCATGGTTCTGATATGGCCTTTGCTTCCGGAACTTCTAATTTCAGATTTAACGACAAGAAGAACCTCCTCTGGCATGTCTTCGATGACCGCGGCTTGTACCGTCCCCAAGAGGTGGTCCATGTTAAGGG
>OMRK01000241.1 GCA_900313515.1 uncultured bacterium
AAACTGTGGGGCTTGGGCCGAGCGAGCAGTCTTGTACCACCGGAATTAGCAAAGACATGGACCGACACCACCGCTCTGGCTCCCGAAGAGCAACTGAGCCAACTGGCCTTGGTTAAGAATTTCACCCTGCCCAGTCAGGAGCCAGATCTCATCAGGGCCTCCCGACATGTACTTAAGGCCTTCGCCCAAGGCGAAGTGGGCCCGGTCACTCTGGAAAAGGCTCCCGAATTTTCGGTGGATTCCACCGTCCATTAACCTACCGCTATGACCTTTTCACTGCTGAAAATTTTGCGTAACCTACCACCGGGCTCCACCTACGAGGAATCCTGTAGCCTGCTCCCGGAGGCGCTATCGTGGCTTACTAAAGAACAGCAACGCTTAGATGATATGTACGCACGTCAAGAGAGCTATGCCGCAGGACTGCTCGCGGCTGGCTGTGACGAGGTAGGGCGCGGCCCTTTAGCCGGTCCCTTGGCAGCCGCGGCAGTTATTTTGCCCGCTCGAGCCTGGCTGCCAGGATTGAGAGACTCTAAACAGCTCGATGAGGAAGTCCGCGAGCTGCTGGTTCCTTGGATACAAAAGGTGGCTTTGGCCTGGCATATTGTCACCATTTCTGTGGAGGAACTCCTGGCTGTTGATAACATAAGAACTAGTTCCCTGCAGGCTATGCAGCGTTCGTTAGATAAACTCTTCCCTGAGCCAGGATTTGTGCTCGTTGACGGTAATGCCACTATTCCCACCTGTACCCAGCCCCAGCGGGCAGTGGTTAAAGGAGATAACCTCATACCAGCAATTGCTGCTGCCTCCATACTGGCCAAGGTGCACCGCGATCATATTATGCTTGAAGCACAACAGAAATGGCCGCAGTACAATTTCGCCAAAAATAAGGGCTACGGCACCTCCGAACACCTAGCCGCACTGCGCCAATACGGCCCCTGCCCTTATCACCGCTTAAATTTCAAGGGCTGCCAGCCTGCCGAATCCAGCTCGGCTGTTCAAGAGACCTTGTGGTAGAGCCCTTGGGGGCCAGAAACAGCGTGTAATTAGTCTTGTTATCCAAAATGCTTTAACGGGTCCCCCCCCCATCGCAAGCCAGAAATAGCATGGAGCCCTGCTTTGTCGGAATACCGGCAAAGCAGGGCTCCGTTTTTAAGAGTAAGCTTAACTAACTTGCTCGGTCAGCTTTTTCTTAACCCCCACCAATATTAGGGCAAATACGGCCAAGGACACCGCCATAGGCAAAGCGTGAAGGCATATCAAGTTCTCCGAATAGATAAAAACTATACCGAAGCAGATCAAAAACACGCCATACCAGCGCATAAAGCCAACTTGCTCGTGGAAAACTAACCAGCCAATCAGAAGCACCAAAATATAGCCTACGCTTAAAAGCGGATAAAGGAAACTGAGCGGGACCTTAGTTAAAAGCACCAGCCACAAAACGGTGGAAAGCACGTAAACAAGCAAACCGCCAAAAATGCGAGGACTAAGACATACACAAACGCTGTTCCAGACCGCTCCCCACAGCGAACCGAGCGGCGTCTCCTTTAACGACTTGCAAGAGGCAGCAATTTTCTTGATGCGCCCCTTGTTTATATCCAAATTCATGCCAGCTTTCAAAAAAATCTGTCCTAAAACACCCATAATCAAGGCCACGGCAATAAGCACCAAAGGCTTATCAAACTGAGGAACATCCGCCTGGAAAGCCGGGGCAAAACGAGCCACCGACAAGCCCGTTAAAATCATTAGACCTGCGGCAACATACGACCATTTCAAAAAGAACTGCTCGGAATAGATGCCGACAATGCCCATTGAAATGAGCATTACCCCCAACCAGCGCAGCCATGAGACCTGCTCTCCAAAGACCAACCAACCCATAAGCAAAATGGCCACGTAGCCAATGCTTATCATAGGATAAGCAAAGCTCAAATCAACCTTGCTCAAGATAGCTAGCCAGCACACGGCCGACAGGGCGTAAACCACCAATCCCAGAAGCACCATGGGCAAGAAGAACAAGGTTATCGTGTTCCAAACCATGTGGAAAGTCGGCAGAAAAATGCTGCCGCTAGCCAATGCGGCGATGTTAGTACCTAAAGCCCGCACCAGTTCTTTGGCGGGCTCAGTATTCATGCCCAATTTATAGAAATACTGTCCGGCTAAACTTAAAACGATAAAGGCTGCTATCAGAGCAGCCGGCTTTTGCTGGACGGCCGCTTCTGCCTGCTCACCCGCCTGCGGCGTTCCACCGTTCTCGCTTGTCATAAATTTATTTTCTCCTTAATCCAACGGCACAGCCTGACTTTTGAGAATTACCCCGCGACAACAGCGTCCATTGAGACGCACGTGCAAGGGCGAAGTCAGACGCAGATGCCTTACTCCTTCCGTTTCACTGACTATGGGCTGATTATTGAGCCAGTCAGTATCTATATAATCCTTGGATATTCTCTCAAAACAGTTTATGCCCACTTCTTCCCGGCAGTTCCCCAGGCGGGTCTCCTGATTTAAGGCCCGGTCCCTACCCTGCAGACACACATTCATGTAACCTATGCGCATGGAGGCTAATTCATGAAAGAAATGAGATCCCATGGATGGCTCGACAAATCGTTCACCGTAAGGAAGCTCAACTATCAGACGTGCTCCCAAAATCTGCCCTATCTGCACCGGTATGCCCAAATTAGGATCCAACGATCCCCAACGACCGGGCCCTATGAGAGCATAGGGACGTTGTTCCTTCAAAAGTCTATCATTTAGTTCCGCCACCCGCATTGCCGCTGCCCGGCTCTCCTTGGAGCCTAAATTTGTTCCAGTTACATAGACTATATCGGCAATATTGTCGATAACCCCATGGCCTAGCGAGTCACAGGTGCAGAATATGTTTTCAAGCGGATACCCGCACGAGCGCACATCGCCACCCAAAGCTAAACCGGTAAGCGGGCGCAACTGCAGTATATAAAGAATGGGTTCCCGGGGAGCTTCCTCTACGTTATTGGGATCGCTCTGGACAGAGGAAAGAAATTCAGCCTTAGTAGCTGCTCTTGAAGCGTCGCTGCCGGCCAAATCTACGGCAAATTCCATCTCCACAGGACAACCTATGGCCAATTTAAAACGTTCCAGCAGCTCGCCCAAAGTCTGGGCCAAAGGCATTTCATTCCACTGAAGAATACTGCTGAAAGTAACCGCCCTGGGACCTGGATAGCTCAAGGAATCACGCCATACTCCACTATCGGCACAAAATACCGAAGCGATGGGAGCCAGCGTGCCATCCTTCTCCGCTTGTGCTAAATCTAACTTTACCAAACCATCCAGAGTGCCAGGATCGGAACCGTTTAGATCTATAGCATAAAATTCCCGCTGGGCATAATCCAAATATTTAGCCTGGTAATACTGATGGGGCAAAATCCTAGGCCACTTGGGTGAGAAACGCATGCATCGCCCCCCACCAGCCACAGTAGCTCCCAATCCCAAAGCCACAGCCACTACGCCATCATCAATGCGCTGCGGCCCTATCGGATAATAGTTGCTAGACATGGCCACGCCGGCAAAGTTAGGATAAAAGTAGCGTCCATGCTTAAAACCCACCACCTCTTGCAGAAGGACGGCCATCTTTTCCTCGGCTCCCAAGTATTGGGAATTAGCCAAGTAGGTGCGCGCCTTGACCGATATAGCGGACATATACACACGCTTAATGGCCTGACACATCAGGCGACAACGTTCTTCGGGATCGGGATGGTTGTTGGGAATCATGCAGGTAGCATAAATTCCTGCGCAAGACTGGTTCTGCGAATCCTCCAGCAAGCTTGAGGAACGCACAGCTAACGGCCCCTTCAGAGATGCAGCAGCAGCCCGCAGCTCGGCAAGAACAGATTCTGGCATCTTGGCCTTGAGATAATCCTCTAAAAGCCTCTCATCGCTGTATTTCTTCTGCTCTTCACGATCAAAGCCGTTGAGTTTCATAAACTGATCGTAGATGTCGACACTTAACACCAAAGTTTTAGGTATAGCGACCTTCAGACCGGGACGAGCTTCAATAAAATTATCTTGGGCCAGCAGCGAATTGATAAAAGCAATGCCGCGCCCTTTACCACCTATGGAACCGCTCCCTAAACGGAAAAAGTTGTGACTAGAAAGCCTGCCCTTCTTAATTGAGAAATCGGCTACCACACCATGACGCTCTTCTTGAGCGTAATCCTGAAGAATCTTAATTAGGCACTGACGCAAATCTTCATGGTTGGAGTAATCGGAAGCCTTAACACGCTCAACATCGTCGGCCAAATCGAAGTAATTGCGGGCCCTCAACCACACGTTAAAGTTGTTATTGGAGGCGTGATAGTAAAGGGAGCGCAGATCGACCGTGTGCAGGATATGCTCTAGGTCGTAAGTATCTTTGGCCCGGGCCACCTCGGTGCGATCGGGCATGCGAAATACGAAATCGCCAAAACCTAAGCTCTCCTCCAAAAAGTTGTGCAGAGCAGGACGCAATGTCTCAGGATTTTTATAGGCAAACTGCCAACCAGAAGCCTGGGCACGCTCACTGTTTTTGAGCTCAGAAGACTGTAGAAAAACGGCTAAATTCGGTTTCTGTTTACAACAGTACTCGGCCAACCGAAAACCGGCATCGGCAACTTGGCGACCATCCTGGCGGAAACGAACATCGCTCACCAAGGCCAAGACATAACGGCGGTACTTGTCGAAAAGTTCGACGGCCTTCTCGTAATTAGAAGCCAACAGAATTTTGGGACGAGCCAACATGCGCAGAGTGCGCTGGGTAGAGTTTACACCTTCGCCAGCTAAAGAATTGCTCTGCTTCATAAGTTCATCGTAAAGCAGGGGCAAAAGCACTGAGTAATCGGCAACGGTATCCTCAACAGCTATAATGACCTGAACTCCGGTGCCACTGGTGTCGCTATCGACATTGAAACGATCTTCGATCTGACTGAACATGGCCGTAATCAGGCTCAGATCGCCCGTCCAGATGTAGACCCCGGCCAACCAGCTAGGCAGCCTATCTAAACTGGCTCGGTGCATCCTAGACACATCCAGCATGAGTAGCACCACCGGAACATGCGGATAGGCCTTGTGCACACGCGTCAGCAGCTCGCGACTACTACCTTCGTCGTTGCGCAGAGCATTGACCACCAGATCGACCCGGTGCGAGGCCAGCACTTCTAGAGCCTTCTCAACCGTGCTGGCATGGCTTATGCGCGGCGCACCAGACATGTTAAACTCGGAATAACGGTAAAAGAGACGCTCAGCCATCTGCCCTTCCGTCTCCAGCACAAAAGCATCGTATTCGGAGGAGACGAAAAGAACTTCCCTAACCTTGTAGGGCGTCAGTTCGTAAAATTTGCGCACAGATTTCATGAGCTACACAATGCCCTGATCTACCATGGCATCGGCTACCTTCACGAAACCGGCCACATTAGCTCCGCGCACATAATTTATGAAGCCATCCTCACTGCGTCCGTAACGCACGCAAGCTTGATGAATAGACTGCATAATGCGGCGCAACCGTTGATCGATCTCCTCCAAGCTCCAGCTCTCATGCGAAGCGTTTTGAGACATTTCCAGACCTGACGCAGCCACACCACCAGCGTTAACCGCCTTGCTGGGCGCAAAAAGGATACGATGACGCATAAATTCGTAAATAGCCTCCGGCATGCAGGGCATGTCAGCCGCTTCAGCCACCACGGCCACCCCATTTTGAATAAGAGCCTTGGCATCTTCTAAAGAGAGCTCATTTTGAGTAGCCGCCGGAATGGCTATGTCGCAAGGCACATTCCAGGGCGTACCGCCCGGCGTATACTCGGCTGTATCAAATTCCTTGACATACTCAGAGATTCGGCCGCGCCGCAGATTTTTAAGCTCCATAATCCAATCAAGCTTATCATCATCTATGCCGTCGGGGTCGTAAATCATGCCGGAAGAATCGGACATGGTGAGAACCTTAGCTCCCAAACTTATAGCCTTTTTGGCCGCATGCTGGGCAACGTTGCCAGAGCCGGAAATAACTACGCGCTTACTATCCAGAGAGTCTTGCATACGTTTGAGCATGTCCTCAATGAAATAGATAACTCCGAACCCAGCCGCCTCGGGGCGCAACATGGAACCGCCCCAGCCTATCCCCTTGTTAGTTATGGCCCCAGAGAACTGGCCGGAGAGCTTTTTGTACATTCCGAACAGATAACCTATTTCCCGACCGCTCACTCCCAGGCCGCTGGTAACCACATCCACAGTCGAACCAATGTTCCTATAGAGCTCGCTCATAAAGGACTGACAAAAACGCATAACTTCCATGTCGGATTTACCTTTGGGATCGAAATCTGCCCCGCCCTTGGCACCGCCCAGGGGCAAACAGGTGAGCGAATTGCGAAATACCTGTTCAAAGGCCAAAAACTTCATGATGCTGAGGTTCACACTGGGATGAAAACGCAACCCGCCCTGGAAGGGGCCGATGGCACTGCACATTTCCACACGGTAGCCACGGTTAACCTGAATGTTGCCCATATCATCCACCCAGGGGACTCGAAAGATAACCACACGCTCCGGCTCGACTAAGCGTTCTAAAACCTTCATGCGCCGATAAACAGGATTAGCCTCCACCACCGGCACAACAGAAGAGAAAACCTCCCGCACAGCCTGCAAGAATTCCGGCTCGCCAGGATTGCGCACGGCGACCTGGCCCATAATCAAATCAAGAGTGGTGGTCCGCATAGTCATAACGCTTAAAAATGCCCTGCCTTACTTTCAGTACTCTCAAACCGCAGGACTTCGCCCTGGGTGCAGGCGTTCCTATTGGATTGGTGGTTGCGAACTGCCTAATATAAGGGGAATACTTGTAGATATTTTTAATTAGTAATGGGCAATTAACAATTAGGAATTGATAATTCGTAATGCTTAATGCGTAATTCGTAATTAGAAATTAGGAGCGGGGTGCACGGGTGCAGGTAGGGGGAAGCGTGAGGGGGCAGGCGGTGGAGCAATTAACAATTAGCAATGGGCAATTAACAATCTGCTCTATATTACAATTTTTAATTGCTAATTTATAGTACCAGCATACCGCGCACTACTGCAAATACCTAGTAAAGAAATCTTCCAGTTTATCAAAGGGAATGGCATTCTTGCCTCCACCGTCATACAGATCGGTATGGGAGACGTCGGGTATGATGAGAAGCTCTTTGTTGTCTGTGTATTTGCTGTCTTTGATCATGTTGGCGTAGGCATCTTTTCCGAAGTAGCAGGAATGAGCCGCGCTTCCGTGGACAATCAGCACCGCGCTTCTGATCTCATTGGAATACTGCAGTATGGGCTGATTAATAAAGCTCTCGCAGCCGATCACATTCCAGCCACCGTTGGAATTAAGGGAACGGGCATGATAGCCGCGCGGAGTCTTATAATAGTCGTAGTAATCCCTGATAAAGGAAGGAGCATCTTCAGGCAGAGGA
>OMRK01000240.1 GCA_900313515.1 uncultured bacterium
AAAGAGCTATTTTGCTTTTTTTGCGAAATGATCACGGGTTTGTAACAATGGCCGAAAAGCCGCCCCGGGTGACGCACCCTGGAAAGCGACTTCAGGTGGGAGGATAGAAACTTTCTAGAGAATTTCCTTATGCTAGGAGTTTTTGAAAAATGCATAAATTGCCAATAGGTGTACAAAGTTTTGAAAGATTGAGAAAAGCGAATTATCTATGCTAGAGTTTAAATTAGCAAAAAATGCTTCAGAAGTTGAACAAAAGATGGCAGAAGGCGAGTGCCAAGTAAAGGAAAGGGAGTACGCTAAAAGCTGCAGCACCGAAGAGCACAAGGCAATTACAGCGATAATTGTAGCCAACGACGAAAAACGGCAAACGATCTGTAAACTTTGTCAGTAACAAACTTTATTGGGCAATTTCAACACCCTTGTCCTACCACTTGAGAATCACATAAAGGGAAGGCCAGCCACAGGTAGGCAACCAGAAAACAAATCAAGGGGAGGGCACAGCCACGGGTGGGTATACAGTAAACCGCTCAAGGAGTGGCCGCCCCAGGCGAGCGAGCAGCAAAACGTCCACGAGGAATCCGTCAAGGAGAAGAAGGCGATGAACAGCCACGGAAAGCGCAGCCTTGTATAGGCAACCAGAAAACAACTACAGAGAGGCTGCCCGATATAGGCGGGCAGAAAATCGCTACAAGAAACGCCGCCATTAGTAGGCGTGCAGAGAACTGCGTATAAGCGCACCTTGGGCAAAGGAAGGTGCATTCCTCTAGGCGCAGAAAATTTTGCTGAGACTGTAGATTTTTTTAGTAAGAGAGGGCACACGAGATCTTGTCTAGCGAGAAGAATTTGAAGAAAGAGGCTGAGCCATCTTCGGCGGCTGAAGAGGCTGTAGAATCGAAACAGCCGGGAGGCCTATATTGGCTGTTTGGCGCAGAAGCCTGGGAACGCTTCAGCTACTACGGCATGCGTGCCATTCTGGTGCTCTACCTGGTTCAGCAGCTCCAATATGAACGCAAAGATGCCCTGGCCCTGTATGGCGTATACACGGGCTTGGTTTATCTCACTCCCCTTATCGGTGGCTATCTTTCCGACCGTTTCTTAGGATCCCGCAAGGCCGTAATTATCGGCGGCTGCACTATGGCCTTAGGTGAACTTCTGCTTTCCGTTCCTAACTTTTTGTATCCAGCCCTAAGCTTGCTTATTTTGGGCAACGGCTTCTTTAAGCCAAACATCTCCAACATAGTGGGCGGATTGTACAAAGAGAATGACCCCCGTCGAGATGGCGGCTTCACCATATTTTACATGGGCATTAACCTAGGCGCCTTCTTCTCGCCGCTGATCTGCGGTACCCTGGGACAGAAATTCGGCTTTGCTTCGGGATTTATAGCCGCTGGTATAGGCATGATCCTTGGCCAAATTGTCTTTAACCTCGGGCAGAGCCGTTTCAACGGCGCAGGCATGCCGCCCGGATTTAAAGGTGGCCCCGAAGACGCCCACCTGCACACCAAGGACTATGTCGAAGTGGTCTTCTGGTTCTTGGGGATTTTGGCTATCACCGGCATCTCCTGGGCAGCCTGGATTCCCGCTCATGAGGCATTAGCCAATAGTAGTGGTCTGATCGCCTCGCTGATGGCCTCGCCTCTGCCTCTGGCTGTGTTGCTGAGCGTTCTGATCACTGTCGGCCTGGCCTCATGGGCCAATGCCAAAGATGCCAAAGCCGGAAATAGCAAGGAATCCGAAGCCGAAGAGAATCAGAAACTCACCATCGAAGAGATCCACCGTTTGGCCGTAATCGTGATTCTGGCCTTCTTCGTTACCTTCTTCTGGCTGGGATTTGAGCAGGCCGGTGGTAGCATGACCTTGTTTGCTGAAGAGAAGACACAGCGAGCCTACATTTGGTTTGGTAGCATCGATTTTACCATCCCCGCCTCCTACTTCCAGTCGATCAACCCCTTCATTATCTGCACCTTTGCCCCCCTGTTCTCGATGATGTGGTTTAAATGGGATAATTCAAAGTATGCCATCTCCACCCCCACCAAGATGGGCTTAGGCATGATCATTCTGGGATTGGGCTTTATACTCATGGCCATGTGCGATAACATAGCTGACAAGAACCATGTGCTGGTCAATCCTATGTGGCTAGTCGGTGTCTACTTCCTGCACACCATGGGCGAACTCTGCCTCTCCCCGGTCGGCCTTTCTATGGTAACTAAGTTATCACCTAAACGCTTTGTCTCTATTATGATGGGCTTCTGGTTCCTCTCCTCGGCAGGTGCCAACTGGTTTGCTGGAAACCTGGAGTACTTCCTTAAAGTTCATGATATCAACATGTGGAGATTCCTGGTGCTTTCCTCGATAGGCACAGGCGTGGTAGTTCTGGCTTTGACACCGCTCTTAAAGAAATGGATGCACGGCAAGGCCTAGATTTAGCAAACGGAGAGGTCTGCCCCGCAAGTTAGGGCGGCCGCTCCTGCGAGAGGCGCTCCGCCGACTGATAAAAACCACAACAAAAAACCGGGGTTCACAGCCAATATAAGCCGGGCCCCGGTTTTTCATTCCGCTGATAACAACGAAAAGGATCGGAACTTAACGCTACAGTCTGCGTCTCGTTTTTTATTTTTCTGACCAACTAAGTCCGTGTTCTGTAGGCACTTGTTGACTCTCACCTCCCTTGAGAGCGTTAAGGCCACTCAAAGGAGTCTTGGCCGTTAATCTGCGAAACGGAACTCGTCCATAAGTTCTTTGAACGACTTCCCATCCATAAAAGGCATATTGAGCAAGGCTAGAAAGTTTTTGTTACAGATAACCTCTTCAAACTCCGGCATAGTTACAATAACATATGATGACCACATGCTCAGAGAATAGACCTGAGGCTTGTGAAGCTGAATCGGAAAATGGCAGTACGAATGCGGTTCAGTTGGGGCAGGTCAACGATTTTATGGATTATTGTCTGGTGCCCGACGACCCAGCTCTCAAACGTTCCGACGCTTTAGAAATAGTCGGGCTTTTGGGGGTGGATCCGGATATAGTGCACAAAGCCGAAGAACTTCTGAACGTGTAAAGCTGGGGAGATAAAAGATAGGTTTATAGAAAAACAGCGTGATTGGCAGAGACCTCCTTTGCAGCTTTGCTATCCCTTAATCTTTGTTGATTGCCTGTACGTTTACAGTGTGGTAGGGATGTCTTAGGATTATGGAACGGTGGCACGGAGAGCAAACATCGCTGGGTGCAGATTTTTGACAAGATAAAGAGTTGAGGGGTCAACGGTATTTTTTTCATATCAATTGATGGTGTAAGTGGCTTAGAAGAAGGCGCAGGAACCATATTTTCAAATGTAGCTATTCATGAATGTATAGCCAGCCCATTTAATACGCAATTCTTTAAAGTATGTACCCCATAAAGAGTGCTAAGCTTTTACGTCTCAATTGAAAAGCATATACGAAGTCTTAAATTTAGAAGTAGTTGAATTGGCTTTCGAACAATTCAAGATGAACTAGGCCAGCTACACAGTAGTAGTTATAGTTCGGGCCAATAATTTTTGTGATGTATGGCAATTGTTTAACTACAGCCGTGAAGTTCGAAAGAACATGTACACCGCAAATATTATGGAAAGTGTAAATTCCAGCTTACGCAAAGTTGTTAAATAAGGGGTTTCTTCTAACAAGGATGTGTTAAAAGTGCTCTATTTGTGCATTCAGGGGTTGAGATTTTAATAGAAGGGACGTAAAAACTTCAATTGGACATTGACACTTAATCAACTACTGATTGATGGTAAAACTGGCGAATTAATTTATAAGTATGGTAGCAATGTTTAGACGCTAATTACATGATTCGTTTGACACTTTCG
>OMRK01000234.1 GCA_900313515.1 uncultured bacterium
AAAGCGGCTTCAACGGCTTCTTTGCCCTTGCGAGCCAACGAATCAGGATCCTCACCAGCCGGTAACTTAACGGTCATGACCTGCAAGCCGGCTTCCTCGAGCACCGCATTCCCTTTAACTATGGCATTAGCCCCCGCCGAATCACCATCGTAGGCCAAAATTACCTGTCCCGCATAACGTTTGAGCAACTGGGCTTGTTCAGCAGTCAAGGCCGTACCCAGAGAAGCTACGCAGCATTTTACACCAACCTGGTGCATGGAAATGACATCCAAATAGCCTTCTACCACGATAGCTCTATCTTCTCGAGAGATCTGGCCACGGGCTAAATTCAGGCCGTATAAACAGCGACGCTTGGAATACAAAAACGTTTCGGAAAAATTTATATATTTGGGCAGACCATCTCCCAGAGCACGCCCGCCCATAGCCAAAACCCGCCCTTGAAAATCGCAGATGGGAAATATCAAGCGACCATCTAAAAGACCACGCAGCCCCCTGGAACCATGAACAAGAAGTCCACAATTGACAGCCTCATCAACCGTGAATCCAGCCCGCTCTAAAAGTTTAAGCAAAGGCTCAGAATTACCCGGAGCATAACCCAAACGAAAGTTTTCAGCCGTGGCTCTGCTAATATGGCGTTTTTTCAAATATTCACGTCCAGCCTGCCCCTCAGGACGTTCTAAAAGGACCTGGGAGAAATAGGAAGCAGCCCGATCCAGCAACTTAAGGCCACGCTGCCGCTCACTCTCCTGCTGAGCCGCACCACTTTCAAACTGCAAGGTCACCCCCACCTCATCGGCCAACTTTTTAACAGCCTCCGGAAACCCCATGCCCTCCATTTTCATAATAAACTTAAAAACATCCCCACCTTCCTTGCAACCAAAGCAATACCAGAAGCCCCGGTCAGGGTCAACACTGAAGGAGGGAGTTTTCTCACTATGAAACGGGCACAGAGCGACATAATGACCACCTGCCCTCTTTAGCTGCAGATATCGGCTCATAACGGAAAGCATATCGATGCGTCCACTTATGTCACGAATTGTCGATTCAGGAATCTTCAAGTCCTATCACCGCCGCTATTATAAAAACTAAGAACCTGCACACCACTGACGATTTGTCCAACCACTCTTAGACCAAACCGTCCATCTTCCAAAAGCTCTTACAGTTTGCGCAAAGCCCGCAATTCACCATCACTCAAGCGACGGTATTTCCCGCGCGGCAAGTTCCCCAAACTTATAGGGCCCAGCCTTACTCGTTCCAAATATTTAACCTCACAGCCCACCGCAGCCAGCATACGCCTAACCTGACGCTTACGCCCTTCATGGATGGTAAGCTGCACAGTATCTGCGCCCAAGATCTCAACTTTGGCCGGAGCGGTCCAACCGTCATCTAGGCAAATCCCCTCCTCCAAGAACTTGATTTCTTCGGCACCGGGCAAAACATCTACCTTAGCAACATAAACCTTATCAACCTCATGGCTGGGATGGAGAAGTCTGTTGGTAAGCTCGCCATCGTTGGTAAAAAGCAGAACCCCTTCCGTATCACGATCTAAACGTCCCACCGGATAGACGCGCTCGGCGATATCCTTAACCAGATCCATTACAGTGGGGCGTCCGGCCTGATCCCTTACGGTGGATACAAAACCGCGAGGCTTGTTGAGAACGATATAAATCTTTGGCGGTTCAGCTGCGTTAAGGTAGCCGTAACCAGCTATTTCAACTCGGTCACAGGCCAAATCGGCCTTATCGCCCAGTTGAGCTACCGTTCCATTAACCTTCACCTGTCCTGCCGACAGCAGCTTTTCGCAATGACGCCTTGAACCTACACCGAGTGAAGCCATAATTTTTTGCAGACGTTCTAAGCCCATACCCTGTCCAAAACCTTTCACCATCCTGCGGCCACCAAAGGCAAAAAAAAAGCGGCCGCTTCTCTTGCTACCTACGATCCGCGCAACCTTCCTTTTTTTATGGGCAACACCAACGCACTACACCTAACTGCCCAACCGAGCAGCCTGTCTCCCAAAATGCCTAATTTGCAGAAGTGTTACAAAAAGTAAAGTATAAAAGATCCGAGCAAAAAAAAGCGATCCACCCGCTGGCTCCAATCGCAAAGCGTCCGCCCTGAACAAGGGCGGCTTTCCGGTAGGACAACCCGCAAGGGTAGCTGTCCTACCTACGCATACTGATTAGTCCCAAATCGAGATGCGCATGCTGCGCTTATGGGCACCATCACGGTGTTCCCAAAGATAGATCCCCTGCCACTGTCCCATGGCCAACTTCCTATCAATCACGGGAATGGTCAAGCACACATTAGTTATGGCAGACTTAATGTGAGAGGGCATGTCATCTTCACCCTCCTCAATGTGTTTGAACTTATCTGAGAAGGGAACGTGATCCTTAATCCACTGTTCGAGATCGTGACGTGCATCAGGATCGTGATTTTCCTGAATGCAAAGACTACAAGAAGTATGTAAAACGAAGATGTTGCACATACCATTCTCGATATTGCTGCGCTCTACAAGCTTAGCGATCTGATCAGTGATCATATAAAGACCTTGAGCTGTAGTTTTGTAAGAAATTACTTCAGAAAACATAATCGCCCCGCTTTCCATTCGAAAGAAAATAATCCTTCCCAAGGTATGTGCCAAAATCTAAACAATTCCCCCACCCTAGGCCAACTCTGGGCACCCCTTGGAGTACTGCAGGGCAAAAACTATCGCCGCCAATTCGGTAACAGAATCGTAATGAGTGCAGCGATCTATCACATGGTAAAGTTCGTGCGCCAAAACTAAATTTACAGCCACAGTTAGATCTAAGGATTCCCCACCCTGTTCATTACTGCGTTCGATTAGAACATTCACAGCTTCCAGATCTACGTAGACTATTTTTGCAATAAGATCCACTCTTCCCCAAATTACCTGACCAGCAACACTAAGAGAGGCAAACTCTACTCTAAAGCCACGCCTTTCCAGCTCGTCTCGGGGGGTGCGTTCTAGCCGAACTCCGCAGGAACGTACCCGCTCTACGGCCTGTGACAGCATATAATCATCGTATTTAAAATTAGGGTCTAACGCTTTAATTAACGAATAATTCATTTGCGGATATATATGTAAACCTTAGCATTATCCCAAGTGAAAGGTAGACTTTTATTGCCTTTATATTCCCAATCGTACGTTTCCCGTTCCAGAGCCCGGCTGACACTGAAAACCATATTGCCACGCACTGTCGTTTCGTGTAACTGTCTCTGTAACTCCAGCCAAGTTCTTTTACTAAGACATGTGGGAGTAATAAAATAAATGTCTCCTTTGGGCAACGGTTCTTTAGTAAAATTCAGTACCTTAAAGGAAACTCGATCATCAACTCCCATGTGCTTAGCAGCTTTGGAGGCCCTCACCACATACTCGGAGATAATATCGCAACCAACTGCTCCAGCCCCAAAGGCGGCGCCAGCCACCAACGGAATTACGCCGCGTCCACATCCCAAATCGACTACGGTTTTTTGATCGCTGGCTCCGGCCCACTGCAACAACTGATAGGCCGTGCCGGGCAACGTCTCTCCGTAGGTTAAATCCCCACAATCGTCAGGCAAGCTACCTCCACGGGTTAACTTCTGCGGTGCAGTCTCGGCCAAATAACGGCGCACGGCCGAATTGGGAGAACTGCCCAGCCAAGCTACCCACAACGAAAGTCTCAGGCTGTACCACCACTTCGCGTTCCAATAAGCTCCAAATTCCAAGCGTGTTTGTTTGGCTATCCAACAAACATTTTGAAAGGCTGTTACCCATATCCCGTTCATGATTTTTACCTCCTCTCGAGCAAATAGATCTGCGGCCCCTCTCCAACGGCATGGAAGCTGCGCCCTAATCTCAAAATATTGGGAACTTGACCTCTACGGCTGCACATAAAGTGCCGAAATTCCCACCGAGTAGTCCCCCCTAACGTTCCGCATACCCTCTTAAACATCTTAAAGACACACGGATACACAGTCAAGAGACCTTTAGCTGAGCGGCCAATTATCGCTCGCGTTGGCCTCGAAAGTCGGTGCACAGTTCACACCAAACAACCAGTACGACCGTTCCAACAACCGTACTCACCATAGCAAAGGTTTTACAGAGACATCTGGTAAGCCTTAGATTTAACGAATCTGTCCTTCCCCTTCGATTAGGTACTTGTTGGTAGTCAAGGACTCCAGTCCCAGAGGTCCACGGGCATGCAACTTTTGGGTAGAGATGCCAATCTCGGCCCCAAATCCGAACTCACCACCATCGGTAAAGCGAGTGGAGGCATTTACGTATACGGCACAGGAGTTAACGCGCCGCTGGAACTCATGGGCAGCCTGCCAATCCTCGGTTATGATCGATTCAGAGTGACCGGTAGAATGTTTATTAATATGAGCTATGGCTTCAGTAACATTATCAACAATTTTAACTGAGATGTCCAAACTCAAATATTCCTTATCCCAATCCTCCGGTGACGCTGGAACAAATTTAATCTTCCCAGTCTGAGTAGAAGAATGGCCGCAATCACCCGGACAACCAGCTAACTTTGCTAAAATACAACAAGTTTCAGCATCGCCATGCAAAACAACCGGCTGCATAGCCTCACAATCGGCCACCCTGCGCAGAAAAGCTTCGGCAACATCTCTATCTACCAACAAACTTTCCAGAGCATTGCAGACGCCGATACGTTGCGTTTTACCATTAACTAAAATCCTTAAGGCCATGTCCAAATTAGCATCTTTATGGACATACAAGTGACAGTTGCCCACTCCCGTCTCAATTACAGGGACCTTCGAAATCTCTTTAACCCTGCTGATTAAACTGTGGCCACCCCTTGGGATAACACAGTCGATCAGCCGATCTAACTGGGTGAGCTTGGCTACAGATTCATGTCCTACATCGGAGACGAAAACAATGGCTTCCTCATTTAGGCCACAGTTACCTAAAGCGGTGCGCATACTCTTGACTAAGGCCTGGTTGGAGTTTAAGGCATGCGAAGAGCCGCGTAGAATGCAAGCGTTGCCTGCCTTGAAGCAAAGCACGGCCGAATCTACGGTTACATTAGGGCGAGCCTCATAGATAACGGCGATAACTCCCAGCGGCACCTGCACCCTACGGATGCACAAACCATTGGGGCGCGTCCAACCAGTCTCACGACCTACTGGATCTGGCAGCTCGGCCACCTGCAGAACGCTATTGCTCAAATCACGCAGACGTTGTTCCCCCAAGGTTAAGCGGTCGATAAAAGCTGGCGTAGCCCCATCCTGGCTAGCCTTTTCCACATCCTGTCCGTTTGCTGCCAAAATAAACTCGCGATCCTGCCAAATCTGCTCAGCGATA
>OMRK01000232.1 GCA_900313515.1 uncultured bacterium
AAATCCATAAAATATCCATCCCAAAAGAAAATTGGAGCCGACCCCTAGCAGAATCGGCTACTATTGAAACACTATCTATCGTTTTTTAAAAGTGGGATAAGCCTTGCACCAACTATTCTTTGGTTCTAGGCTGAGTCTGAGCATCCGGCTGTTCTTTGGCCTTGGGCTGAGTCTGAGCATCCGGCTGTTCTTTGGCCTTGGGTTGAGTCTGGGCATCCGGCTGTTCTTTGGCCTTGGGTTGAGCCTGGGCATTCGGCTGTTCCTTAGCCTTGGGCTGAGCCTGGGCATTGGGGAATTCAGCATACATCAACCCCTTCTCAGAATCATACTTTAAGCCAGCCAATCCATGTTTATGAGGATCAGGACAAGCTATGGTATACCCACCACGCCTAAACTCATAAACATATTCCAAGTTACAGGCTGGGCAGCGCGGGAAGCGTACCTTTTCCGGCATATACTGTGGGCGCAAGGCTTCAAAATTAGGAGGAAATGCTTTTTTGTGATCTTTGGCATAAAACTCGCACAGGGCAGCCAATTCCTCAAGATTATGGGCGCAATTGGCGGTTATACGCCTGACTCGCTTGCCTTCGGCCGCTACAGCAAGCCATCCCCAATCAACCTGACACAGTTCAGGGACATCGTTACCGTACTTTTTGGGCTCGGGCAAGGACAAAGTGTAGGAACGACCGTCGCTGCTCACAGTGTAAACAAAAGGCTTACCAGTTACGGGATCATTGCCAAGTGTAACCATAGGCGCATCTTTGGGCAATAAGCTGACCGTCTTTTTGGTCTCGGCCGAAAAAACGCGCATATTCAGACCAGCCTCCAAAGCTTCCAAGCTGGCCGGATAGAAGCCATTTTCCATAAAGTAATATTCGATAAGAGCCTGCAGACGGGCATAGGCTCGCAAGCCGGCCGCCCGCTCGCTCAACTTTTCCTGCGGCTTATTTACGGCAGGCTGACTCCCTTGGACAGGACTTTCCGCCCAAGCTGCGCTAAAGGCTAGGAGCATGAAGAGGTAGCCGACAAGCCCCAATGTCATATATTTTCTTTTTACCAACAAATTAATCACCTCACTGCAATTTCAAAAAAAAGCGCCTGCTTAACGAGTATTCCAAGCAGGCAACTTAAATTTCGCTATAATGGCAGCAGGCCACTTTGCAGCCTCCTGCCGAACAATCGTGTACCCCGCTCCCAGCTAGTGGGGGTCTAAGGGCACACCCTCCCAATAATCAGCCAGCCATTTCTTAGAATCGGGCAAGCGCAGCTTGCGCAAGGCCTTAGCTTCGATCTGGCGAATACGCTCACGAGTGACGTGAAAAAGTCCACCCACCTCTTCTAAGGTTTTGGGCCGCCCATCGTTTAATCCGAAGCGCAACTCCAAAACCTGCTTCTCACGTTCAGAAACTTCTTCTAAAATCTTATTGAGACGCTCACGCAGCCATATATTAGAAGCCGCTTCGGCCGGGGCCAACGCTCCCTCATCTTCGATAAAATCACCTAAATGAGAATCATCTTCCTCACCTATAGGACTCTCCAAAGAGACCGGCTCCTGGGCAATTTTCTCGATATCACGTACCTTGGCCTTAGCCATTTCCCGACGTTTTTCCAGTTCCTCGCGATAACGAGGATCGTCCGGGCTGAGCTTCTTCTTATAAATTTCCGCCAACTCCTCTTCAAATTTTTCCATGTCTATGGGATACATCTGCTCAGCAATTTCATCAATGGTTGGATCACGGGCGTTGAGCTGCAAGAGCTGCCTCTTTATCCTGGTCAGATGATTGATAGTTTCCACCATGTGCACGGGAACACGGATGGTCCTAGCCTGATCGGCTAAAGCCCTGGTGATCGACTGCCTAATCCACCAGGTGGCGTAGGTGCTGAACTTGTACCCCTTACGATAATCGAATTTCTCGACCGCCCTTATCAGGCCCAAGTTACCCTCCTGAATAAGATCCAAAAAGAGCATACCCCGGCTTATGTATTTCTTGGCAATGCTCACCACTAGGCGCAAGTTAGCCTCAGTCAGATCCTGCTTCGAACGTGCTCCCTCGCGCACAATCTTATCTAAGTTCTGAAACCTATCCAACTTCTCAACAGCCCCGGGCTCGCCCTTGTTTACACTATCAACAAGTATGTGGTAGTACTTGCTCTTAGCCCGTTCCCAGCATTCCTCAACAATCTTCTGGCGTTCAAGCAATTCGCGGAACTTTACCTTCCACACCTCAGGGCTACAAGTTCTGAGCTTAGCCACTATATCGGCTAAAGTGCTGTGAATAACGGGCTTACCGGAACCACCGCCCACATCACTGTCCAAATCGCCCGAGTCCAAATCGCCCAAATCCGGTTCTTTTTCATCCAGAGATAATGTGAAGCCAAGCACATCGTGCTGATCAGCCACTTCCTCCAGCATATCCAAAACTAGCTCACGGAACCCAGGTTCAAGCAGCAATTCCTCTGCAGCTTCGTTTCCAGCCTCTATGCCATGGGCCAAAATTCCCTCCCGCTCCGGAGTAAGGAGATTGACCCTGCCGATCTCCCGTAGATACTGACGTACGGGATCATCGGTAGTAATAGCGCTACTGGCATTATCCGATTTGGAAGGGGCCTTCTTATTCATGGAACTGATGATTTCGCGCGTAACACTGCGCCTGACCTCATCATCAGCACTCGAATTTCCACTCTTTTTGGAAGAGGACTTTCTGGAATCTCTGGCTAGACCACTATCGGAATCAGATTTAGTCCTACTCTTCCCTCTCGCCCTCGATTTAACCTTAGCTCTGCCCTCTCCCTTCTTCTTGGCAACCTTATCCGCACCGACTTCACTCTGGAGCAACTCATCGTCCAGGGCAATCCCTACTCCAGCCTCAGTTCCAGTTATAAGTTCCGCTTCTATATCGTCGGGAAGAGCTTCCGTCTCCAGCTCTGGTTCCGCCTCGGGAACAGAATCCATGGTAAGTTCAGGAACCTCTACGGCACGCTCACGCGCAAAATCAGCCGAGGCCCCCCGGGCAGTCCCAACATGTCCAGAAGCTCCAGATTCAGATGGCCAATCGGCGGCCAGGTCTGCACCTAGGCACTCCGCAGCCTCCAGATCGCTTCCTGCTAAGGCGACGTCGCCCGCCTCACCGCCAAAACCTACGAACTCACTTTCACTAGAATCTTCAAACGAATCCCCCACTGCACAAATCTGATCAAAGTCCTCCCCATAGCTGAGATCCGCACCAAGACATTCCGAGCCAACTGCCCCTTCTGCCATCATGTCCCCAGTGTCTCTGTCTCCCCTTACTTTGCCCATAAGTT
>OMRK01000230.1 GCA_900313515.1 uncultured bacterium
ACCCCGTTGCGAAATATTTTACTCGAGAAAGAGACAGGTCGTAGTTTCAGCTTTGAATAGTCAAAGAAAATCTTTGCGTGTTGCCGATTTGGACAGCTCTCAAACATCAAAATCAGCCAGCAATGTCAATTTTGCTAACGTCATTTTAAATGATCCATCTCTGTGCTACCCTCTTTCTCAGCTACCTCCCCGAGGCAGCCAGGAGGAGGATCGGATCTTCCACCTTTTATGTTCCAAGCTGGCTCCCATCTGGGAAACCTTGAAATCAGATTCCAACATCAAAGAAACTGTGGTGGTCGTCCCCTCCATGACTCTCGATCCCGAAGAGCTATGCAAAATAGGAGGCATTGAACACTACGAGGAGCGCTTGCTCTTTCTTTTGATTCAGCTTTCCAACCCCAGCACTGAGGTGGTTTACATCACCTCCCAACCCATACGCGACCGCATTGTGGACTATTATCTCCAGCTTCTGCCCGGCGTTCCCTACTCCCATGCCCGGCGCCGCCTGCATATGTACAACGTGAACGATGCCTCTCGCGATAAGTCGCTTACCGAGAAGGTGCTGGAGCGCCCAGCCATTATGCAACGCATCAGGAATCACACTAAAAATTCCCGAATTGCCCACCTTTCTGTCTTCAATGTAACTCCGGCGGAGAAAAGCTTGTCGGTGGCTTTGGGACTGCCCTTAATGGGCGCCGATCCTAAGTTCCTCCACTACGGCAGTAAGTCGGGCGCTCGCAAACTGTTTAAGGAATGTGGCGTGCTGTGCCCTTACGGCTACGAAGATCTGCGCGATGAAGACGATATAGCCGAAGCTATTGTGGATCTTTATTTCCGTGATCCCAAGCTCCGCCGTGCTGTGGTCAAAATAAATGAGGGCTTCTCTGGCGAGGGGAATGCTATTTACAAATTTGGGGAGCTCCTGCAGATACAACCTTCAGCCGCTAACCGAGCCCAGGCGATAGCCTTAGTTAAGGCAGACTTACCCAAGAGCTTGAAAATGCAAGCAGCTCACCTGCCCTACGAGGAATTTATCGGCAAATTCAAACAAATGGAAGGCATAGTTGAGGAATTTTTGGAGGGTGTAGAAAAGGCTTCCCCCAGCGTTCAGACCAGGCTCACTCCCGAGCAAGAGGTGCAGATTATTTCTACCCACGATCAGATAATGGGTGGAGATGATGGCCAGATATTCTTAGGTTGCCGTTTCCCGGCAGCCCGCCCTTTCCATGACGCCTTGCACGAGGGTGGTTTAAAAATAGGCCGCCACCTGGCGAAAGAGGGGTTGGTCGAGCGTGTATCTATCGATTACATGGCCGTTCCCGAGAATCCCCATTTAGCAGTGAGCGCTTCCAATCCTTGGAAGCTCTACGCTATCGAGATCAACATGCGCAAGGGCGGCACCACCCATCCCTTCCGCAGCCTCCAGTTTTTAACCGGCGGCCATTACAATCCCGATTCCGGCCTGTTTACCACTCCACGCGGATCAACGAAATATTATGTAGCCTCAGATAATCTTATCTCCGAAAAATACAAGCGTCTTCTGCCCGAGGATCTTATCGATATTATCACCTATGCTAGGCTGCATTTTAATTCTACCACCAACACTGGAGTGGTCTTCCACATGATCGGCGCTGTCTCACAATACGGTAAGTTTGGAGTGACCTGCATAGGTAACACCCCAGAAGAGGCCCAGGACTTCTACGACAAAACGGTTTCCATAATCCAGGCAGAGAGCGGCACGACCCGCTGGCTCATTTAAATTTTCATGATGGTGACCATTTAGGAAAAATTAACGGAGGATAGAGCAATGCTGCTGAAAGGAATGAATGAGAACAACGGCTGGATGTTTGCCGAATACCAGGCAACCTGGCCTTACGGCTACGATTTTATGCTCGATGCAGCCCAAAGCGTTATAGATACCGATTTTAAAGGAAACCTGCAGAGGGTGGCCGTCGGAGCAGCTCCCGGCGCTGGCCAAGAGGAATGTCTGGAAGAGGTGCGCAAATTCAATAACCTGCTCCACGACTGCCCCACCATGCGCCAAGAACATGGCGTCCTCATAGTGTCGGGCTTGAGTGAGATAATGAACTGCCCCTTGCAGCTTATGTTCTACAACCAAACCAACATCATCCGAATATGCACATCCTCTAAAAGTAT